>DGTW01000173.1 GCA_002393835.1 Treponema sp. UBA4326 | reverse complement strand
TTCCGTAAGACTGCTGGTAGGGAACTGCCCCGCCCCAGAAGTTTGCGTTTTCCTTTCGCTCTTCAACCGGCCCGATTGTGTCCTTCCACTGGTAGCGGTCTGCGAGGAAGTGACCGTGAACGATACAGCCTCCCGGGAAGCGGACGAAAGCCGGGTGCATGTCCTCCAGCATCTGGGCCAGGTCTTTGCGGAGACCGTTCGGCTCGTTCTTGTAAATGTCCGCCATGAAAAGAGATACGAAGTCTACATCAAGCTTTCCTGCCTGATCCGCATAAAGCGAAATGCAGCCGTTGTAGGTGTTGGCGGCTGCCGTGAGAGAGAATTCATATTTTTTCCATTCTGATGTGATGCCGCTGATTTTTGTTGTGGCTTTTTTTGCGCCTGTGTCGTCAGCACCGATTGTGACAGTCACGCTTGAAACGCTTCCATCGACGCTTCTAAGATAGACCGAGCCGGGATAGGTTTTCCCAGCCTCAAAATACATGCCCTTGTAGCCCTTGTTTGAAAATCCGTCACCGGCTGCCTTTGCCGTCAAAGTTGCGAAAGTGGGATTCTTTTCGTTAAGACCGCCTTTTTTGCTTGCCTTGAGCCGTGAAGAAGATTTTTCCCCGGAAATATTGATGTGGTCTTTCCAGCCGGTCGTAGCGCTGTTGTTGCTGACGCCGAATTCAAAGGAACGGTTCTGCACCATTTCGCCGTAGAGACCGCCATCAGCCGCATAGTTGATGTCCTCATAGAAAATACCGAAAAGATTCTTGCTTACCTCTGTTTGTGGTGCCGTAAAATCCGCCGTAATTCCCGCTTCCTGAGCCATAGCCGGAAGGGAAAGCCCCGCCGCCGTCAGAAGCGAGATGACCAGTCGCTTGTTTTTTTTCATGCCAATCTCCTTTTTTAATGGATTCTGTTTTCATCATGTGGGATAAAATTCGACTTGTCAAGAAAAATATCAAAAAATGTTGATATGTATCAAAAATAATCAAAGAGAAACGCAGAAATTAAAGGAGAGAGGAAGAAAATAAGGCTTTTTTTGACTTTAGTTTTCTATAACTTCCCATTCAGTGATGTTTCTGTCTTTTGAGCTGAAGTTAACGCCGATTTTGAAGAGCTTGCGCTTGTCTGATTCATAAGGTTTTGCATATCCCTGTTCTTCAATCTGGGCAAGGGCTTCCTTTGCGCTTACATCCTTTTTGAACTCAAAGACATATACAAAATTATCAGTCTCAATCACGCAATCCGCCCGTCCTTTTGCCGTATGAACTTCTGTGCGTACATATTTTCCGAGGATTAGGAGCGAAAGATAAATGACATTCTGGAAGTTCTGCTCGGTAAGGACTTCTGTGTCGCCGCTTGTAGGGTAGGGAAGGAGAGCGAAGAGCGATGTGAACCAGTCGCGCATTCCGTCGCTGTCTCCTTCTTCAACCGCATCATCAAGAATATCGACATTGAAGTAGGAGGAGTTATTATCGACTTTGAGATAGGCCGGAGCAAGTGCGTTTAAGAATCCGTATTTCACCTCTTCGTTCGGAAAACCTAGCTTGTATGAACGCTGCTTCTGGTTGAAACTTTTTATCGTGAGGTAACCTGACTGATATAAAAGCGGAACCGGGTTTTCGTTCTCGGGTCGGTAATCCTTGATTTCTGCCTCGCTTACCTTTACAGTCTCCTCGAATTTCCGGGCATCAAAATTGATTGCATCGAGTTTTTTTACGAGAAAGGTCGGTGTTCCGCTCTCAAACCAATAATTCCCAAAATCTCTCTTTGAGAAGGCGTTAATCAGACTGAAAGGATTGTAAATATCAATAAGATTGTTCGTAAAATGATAGCCGTCATAGCGTTTTTTAAGCTCGGCAAGGCACTCATCTTTCGTCAATCCAAATTTATCTGCCAATGCTTTGATTTCTGGGACAAAATTTGACTCCAGTTCTTCTTGCGTGATTCCACAGATTGAGTCAAAGCGGGAATCCAGGGTAATGTCTTGAAGCTGGTTCAAATCGCTGAAAATGGATACCTTGCTGAATTTCGTGACTCCAGTGAAGAACACAAAACGCAGGTAAGCGTCATAATCTTTGAGAGTGGCAAAGAATCCCTTGTACAAGGCTCTGTTCGCCTTTTCCTGCTCTTCGTTTTCGCTGATATTCTTCAGAAGCGGAGTGTCATACTCATCGACAAGAACGACGACCTTTTTCCCTGTTTTCTCGCAGGCATTTTTGAGTGCATTCTTAAAGCGTGACACAAGATCATTTTCATCTGAGGGAAGTCCGTATTTTTCTTCAAATCTTTTCAGATTGTCAGTCAGTGAGCTCCGCAGGCCGTTTTCACTCGTAAATTCTCCGCTGGCAAGTGAAAATTTGAGTACCGGGTAAACTTGCCAAGGGTTTGCGGATTTTTCTTCTTCATCATAAATCCAAAGGCCTTCAAAAAGCTCTTTTTTTCCTAAGAAGTATGCTTCCAGCGTGGAAATAAAAAGACTCTTGCCAAAGCGGCGGGGGCGGCTTAAGAAGTAAGGTAAGCCAGACTGTGCAAGATTGTAGACGAATTCAGTCTTGTCAACATAAACAAAACCTTCTGAGCGAAGTTTTTCAAAATCCTGAATGCCTATAGGCAGTTTTCTTGGCGCTTCCATGAAGATAAGTTTAGCACGGAATGAGAAAAAAGTCTGTAATTTTCGCACCGGCCCTGCAATTGTTGACCTCCAGAGAAACCGGCTTTTTTATCGGGAAAATACGATATATATCAAAAATAATTGAAATTTTAGTTGACAGGGAGAAAAAGTCGCTCTAAGATAAAAATACATACCAATAAAAGTCGGTATGTATCAAAAAATGTTGATATTCGGAAAATTCCGAAGTACAAAAACAGGGGGAAAAATGAAAAAGTCAAAGAATGTCAAGCGTACACTGCTTTCATTGCTCACAATCACCGCTTTATGCAGCAGCGGTTTCTTCATGGCTTGTTCTGACTCAGACGATGACTCAGGCAATACGACTCAGAACACAGGTAATAACGGCTCTGGAAACACAGGCGGTAACAGCTCAGAAACTGGAAGCCAGCCATCTGTGGATCCGGTTACAGGTGGAGAGACTGAAACAGATTATACTATTGCTGACGGTACTCTCACTTACAAATCTACTGCTAGTCTTAAGAACATCACTCTTCCTGCATTCGATGTAACAGATGCAGACCTTTTCACAATTTCACTTGATGCCACTTTTGCCACAGATCAGAGCGATTGGGCAGCACAATTGCTTAAAACAAGCGACAATTACATTATCACGATTCCAAATCTCGATCCTTGGAATAATACGGCAGAAACCTCTGCTATTAAGTCAAAAAACGGATTCCCAACAGCAGCTGGAGCTTATTTAGCAAATTCTCTTATCTTTAGTAGTGCCTTTACCGGAGCCAAGGTTGCCATTACAGTTTCTCTCAACAAAAAAGACAAAACGATTGTTTATACACTCAATGGTAAAGCATGGGTTGTTTATAGTGCGGCTGTTTGGGACGGCGGTATCGAAGAGTTTATCACGGCTTTCGCAAATGCCCTTAAAGCAGGAACACTTTCATTCAATCCAAACTCTCTTGAATATTCTAGCCTTGTGATTACAAAGGGTCAGGCCACAAGTGCAGAAGTGAAGGAAATCCTTCTTGAAAAAGCAACCGTAACTACGGATATTGCAGGTTTAAATGGTGTTATCTCAGACATTAAGGGGTATGCGGTCTACTCAGACGGAAGCGCAAGTACGATTACTCAGGCGACAGAAGGTCTGAGCCTTGCTTACACCAATTCACAGAATGAAGCAGTAACTCAGCCGGATTCAGAAGGAAAATATACAGTAAAAGTTACTTATGGCGGCGTTGATACGACATTCAGCCTTGTCATTGGTTCACCTAACAAAGTTTCGGGAACAGGAACAGTAGAAGATCCTTATGTTCTTACAACAACTCTTGCAGAAACAATCCAGGGAAAAGAAGGTGCGATTGACGCTTACAAGTATCAGTCACAAACAACACAGGATACCTCAGCTACAGTTAGTTGGAAAAGTCCTCTGTATGGCCTTGAAGCAGGTTCTTTACCTAATGGTATCACAATTTCAGCTGATGTTTACAGTGCAAACCTTGATGGGGTAAACGGATACGATGCTTTGCTCACATTCTTTAAAGATCCAACAGATGGCTGGAACTGTCTTTCAATTATGGAAGGTGGTGCGGTTCACATAAACAGCGGGGCAATTGGTGGCTACTTTGATAATGTAAGTTCACTAAAGAAAGGCGAATGGGTAAAAGTTTCGCTAGTATTTGGAACAGATGGTACTTTAAAGTATTACCAAAACGGAACAGCCATTGAAGGCGCAATTGCACCTTTGGAAGGTTCCATCGTTTCATACGACACCATAGTGAATTATTTTACTACAACCGCACAAAATATTGCTGTAGGCGTTGGATTTGCATCAGGTGGAAATGGGCTTTGGAAGGCAGGCTTCGTTGATAATGGCTCTGCAATCGCCAATATCAAAGTCTATTCAACTGCCCTCACAGCTGATCAAGTTGCCGCTATAAACTAACCTGATATTTCTAACCTCAGCCCCCGTTGCCGTGAGTTTCACTGGTGGCGGGGGCTTTTTTTAGTTAATATCAATAAAAGTTGGTATATATCAACTTTTTTCAAAAAAAACTTGACAGACTGCAAATCATGGCTCACACTTATATTAGTAACGAAAATTCTCGTTATATATCAAAAAAATCGGATATGCGAAAAAAGTTGCGCATAAAAAAAGAGGAGGATTTTATGAAAAAAATGAAGTGGCTTGGGGGGCTCGCCGGCGTTCTTGCTGCTGCTGTGCTTGCTTCCTTTGCGGTAATGGGCTGTGACCTTGAGCTCAGCGATAAAGATGACAGGGCTGCGACTGCCAGTGGAAGCTCAGTTAAGAAATCTATTTATGTTGCTTTAGGCGGTGAAAATACATTCAATCTAACCTCAGTACAGATTGACGAAGTAGAGAAAACAATCAGTCATACGACACTTGTACCGTCTGCATGGAATGCAATTTCTGAGTTCGAAACTGTTAAACTTCAACAAGATTCTACTGTAAAATTTACTTTTAAACAGCAAACTCAAGGTGCAAACGCATGGAATTCGTGGGCTTTGGCTATCTATGACAAAGAGTCAGTTGCGAGTGCGAAAGGCCAATTTATTCGAGGAGATAACTGGCTCAATATCTCTACAGATGCAGGCTTTACTGGCGGTTTGTATGTTGCGGGAGGTTCTAGCGCAGAAGGCACTTGGGAAAACGGATATACTTATGAAACATGTGCAAGCAAATTGGCGACGGATGCCGTCGTTGTGGTCTCTGTTACTTATGACGGTACAGTTGTAAAAATATCAGAAACTGTAAATGGTGATACCGCTTATACAACGGATTCCTCAAAATGGTAGAATAATTTTTTCACTTTCTTAAGGAGAATAAAACACTATGAAATTAAATAAACTTATTTTTGGTGCGGCGGCTCTTGCTTTGGGAGCTGGGGCTTTTGCTCAGTCTGTTACTTTCCATGCTGGCATCGATTACACGGTTTGGGGACTCTCGCAGGCTTCTTACAATTCTGACGGCGAAAAGGACAGCACGGATCCTTCTGCGGGTTACGACCCTGACGGAAAAATGACCGTTGATGTCTCAGTCAAGGCTTCAAGCTTTGAATTCAACCTGGGACTTTACTTCAATGCTGACGGTGGTGACGAAGAGTATTATGACTACTCTGACGGCGGAAAGGGAACTCCCTTCTATAAAGGTAACATGAAAGTCGGCTTCTTCAATGATCAGCTCAATGTTTACACAGGTAAATTTGATGACTTCAATGGAGGCTACTTTGCAAAGGGTGCGGTTCTTCCAAAGCAGTATGTCACCAATCTTGCTGACAAGAACTACGGCCCATATCTCACAGGTCTTGAGCTTGCGCCTTCAGCAATCAGTGGCCTCAAATTCTTCGCAGGCTTTCCGATTCTTCCGATTCGTGGAAACGGAATCCAGGCTGACAAAGAATACAATCAGTGGAAGTATCTTGGCAAAAAAATCAAGCTTGCCGCAAGCTACCAGCTGGCTGATATGACATTCAACGCTGGTTTCCGCCCGGGAACTTACTATGACGGCGTTGATTTGGACGGAACAATGACTACGGCCACAGAGACCTTCACAAAAAGCATGTTTGGCGAGCTTTATCTTCAGAGCGTCATGCCAAACCTTGCTGACACTGTTAATTTGATTGTTACTTATGACATGCGTTACCGTGATTCTGAATATGATACAATCCGTGGAACGACAAAAGAGCACAAGGCTTTTGCCCACATGTTTGATATTTCGGGAGAAGCTGCCTTGAACGAGGCTTTCACTTTGAGTGCCCAGGATCGCTTTATTTATGCCGGAGACGATTATGTCAAATCTGATGAAAAACTCGTTTACAATGTCCTTGCCCTCAAAGGTGACTATGCTCTTCCAGGAACTCAGATTAATGTAGGTCTTGGTCTGGCTGGTTTCCTTGCCGCAGATGCAATGGGTACTGCCTTCGCCACAAACAGCAACGGTGTAACAAAAATCAACAATGAGAATTTCGCCATGAACAAGGATATTGCCCTCACATTCAATGACCTTGCAACTGCTTCTCTTCTCGGCGGAAAATCAACGACCTACCTCGGTGCCTATGTCAAGCCATACTTCAAGTACAATTTCTCAAACGGAGCAATCACAATCGCTTATGAGCTTGCGGCAACACGAGTTTTCACCAGCGATGTGACAAACACCTGTCTGGCTCACAGAATCCCGGTGGGAATCAAATTTGAATTCTAATGTTACAGGAGGCAGAAGTAATGAAAAAATTTAAAACAATCTGCTCTGCCATCGTAGCCTTTACTGTGCTTGCTTTGGCAGGCTGTGACATGGAAGTGCCTGATTCGGAGAAGGTCAGCTTTTTCCAGTCACAATTCGATAAATCGGTTCAGTTACCGCAGACAATCAGCAAGGCTGGTATTGATATGTCAATTCCTGCCTTGACTGAGTTCAAGAAAAATAATGGAATTGCATGGAAAAAAGAAGACGGAGTAAGTTTCAGTTTTTTCCTCAGCAATTACACAAAGGACTGGAGCATGATTTTTCAGGTTGCAAGCGGCAATTTCGGTACTACCACAGCACATCAGTGTGACAACAAGGTCTGGAAGGCAAATGCCTATGGTTGCTCTGATGGTAACGGAGTGTGGGATGAATTTCTTACAGATTGCTATGTCACAATCAGTATTTCTATTGACGGTTACATGAAGTTCTATAAGGACGGTGCTTTGGTAACAACCTATGGCGGCTCGACTGCTCCATACGGATTTGGCACTTGTGAATTCACGATTGGGGCTGGTGAATGGGTCAAGAATGTTCTGAATGACATTGCGACAAGCGGAGTTTACTGTATCCATCCTTCGGATTCATGGGCTAACTCTGGAGTCAGCGGATACACTATGGCAAATTTTACTTTGGATGTAGCAGTTGATGATGTCGGTGCATTGGCAAAATACAATACATACAAAGCTGGAAACTAAGGAGGCGGACAGATGAAATTAGAAAAGTTACTTATTGGTGCTGCCGTCTTTGTCTGTGGTACGACTCTCTTTGCACAGTCAATCCATATCGGTGGTTATGTTGACTACACGAGTACTCTGGCAACTCAGGTTCTGGATAAATATGACGGCTCAAACGGCTGGGATGCAAGTGATGTTGCAGCAGAATTCGGTCCCGTTCAGAACGGTATTCACTTTTTGAATCTTGATGCCACAGCCCCTAATGTTGATTTCCATACGAATGTCTGGATTGGCTCAGGTTTGGGACCTTGGTATGCGGATGTTCCTGAATATGTTGACAGAACGAAATTCAACAGCACTGATGGAACTAATTATTTTAAAGGAACCAAAAGTTCAGGCGACACCAGCAAAACTGACGACACTTCTACGCCAATCGGTCAGATGTGGGTTTGCACTCACTTCTTCGATGATCAGCTTCGTTTTTACACTGGTAATTTTGCTTCAAACGGCTGGAGTGCTGGCTATATTTTGCCGGGCTATGTTCTTGGTGGTCAGAAAATTGATCCTCTGGCAATGCGTGGAGATGCCTCTGATTCTGCATTCAGCGGAATTGAAGTTCTTCCATCATTCTTCTCTGGATTCAAGGCAATCGTCGGTTTCCCAATCGCCCCATTTACAAACAGCTACTCAAAATTCAATGACTGGTCTCATCTTGCAAAAGCTGTCAAGTTGATGGCTCAGTACAAATGGCTTTTGTACAATGTCACTTTCACCGGCGGCCTTCGACCAAACACCTATTTTACAAATGGTGCAGGATACGATGACGACTTCACAAAGAGCCGTCTGGGAGAGGCTTTCATTCAGGTTGATATGCCGAGCCTCTTCTACGGAATCTTGATGAATGCAAGCTATGACATTCGCTGGCGAAAGGCAGAGGTAAGCGGCGATTCTACAGTAAGCGGTCAGGACTGGTCAAAAACGGTAACAGCCCACATCGCTCAGTTCTCTACAAAGTTCACGAGCCTTATCGAGGGCTGGGAATTTGCAGTTGAGGATCGTTTTGCATACTATACACCGCATTACATCACGACCAATGAAACAGCTGTTTACAATGTTCTCGGTTTGAGCGCAACACACCCAATTCCCGGAACTTCATTCGTATTCGGCTTCAACACTCAGTTTATGTACGGTCAGGATGCGAACGGTCAGGCCAATGTTTTGAACAAGCCGGACAATTTCGACGCCTTGTGCTCGGACTTAATCACTTATGATGCGAACTTCATGGGACTCGATGGTGAAGAGAACATGGCTCCAGCTACAGGACATGCCGGACGCTATTTCTCAATCTATGGTTTCCCTTACATTCAGAAGAACTTTGCCAACGGTAACGCAAAAATCGGTATCGAGCTTCAGTACAAGCACCTGGAGACCAGCAATGTCCTCCAGGCCTTCGCCTGGCGCGTCCCCCTCGGCCTGGTATTCTGGTGGTAGTGAGACGTTCGTCGAAGACGAAAAATCTTGCGAGGCAAGATTTTAGTCGAGTCTCGGAAAAATCTATGATTTTTCCGCGGAAGCGAGCGGCATTCGCCGAAGACGAAAAATCGCATGAGGTGCGATTCTTCACTTCGTTTCGCGCGAGTCTCGGAAAAATCTATGATTTTTCCGCGGAAGTGAGCGGCGTTCGTCGAAGACGAAAAATCGCACGGACAGGTTGACGACCCGTTCGTGCAACTTTCTTCTATATATATGGAGGTTTTATGAAAAAAATATTACTTGCAGGAATTGCTTCCATTGCTCTTCTTGGTTTTACAAGCTGCGGCTCAACAGCCGGAGTTACAAGTCCTGACGGCAAATTCGTCATTACGGAAAACTCTGGCGTTGTCGGTTACTACACATTCAGTGAAGAAATCACTGACAGCCTTGCGGTTGCCGACCATTCAGGAAATGACATCCCGGTTTACACAGCGGCTCTTGACGGTTCTGAGCTTGACGAGGGCTATGAGGGCGACGGACTTTATTTCAACGGAAACGACGAGTATATCACCCTTGATCCTTCGGTTCTTGACGGAGACGGCTTTACATTTGCGGCCTGGCTCAACCCTGAGTCATGGCGGGTCTGGTCTCGTGTTCTTGACATCGGAAACCAGAAGGAAGACTTGTGGATTGGTATGGACTGGTCAACAAAAATGCTCCGCATGGATGTCCTTGGTGCAAAAGGAAGCGTCTCGGTTCTTGCGCCTCTGCCAAAAATCGGTGAGTGGACTCATCTTGCTGCAACAATCGATGGCGGTGTGGCAAAACTTTACATCAACGGAAAGCTTACCCAGCGAATTCCATGCCGAATCAAACCGGCTGACATTGGCGCAAATGTTCAGGGAATTTATGTCGGTGCCTCAAACTGGCCGGATCCGCTTTTCCATGGTGTAATGGATAACATCCTCGTGGCAAATCGTGCTCTTTCTGCCGGTGAGATTGCAGCCGTACATAAGGGTGTTGTCGCCTTCGATGAAGCGGAGTAGCGATGAATATAACCGACATCACCGAAAAGGATGAGGCCAGCCCTCTCATAAAACAGAGGGCAGATCCTTATGTTTATTTCCATAAAGACGGCTATTATTATTTTACGGCCAGCACGCCAGAGTACGACAGGATTGAGCTTCGACGGGCCTGGAGCGTAAAGGGCCTTGCAGATGCCCAGCCTCTGGTAATCTGGCGAAAGCATTCAAGCGGACCTATGAGCTGGCATATCTGGGCGCCAGAGCTTCATTTCATTGACGGAAAGTGGTACATCTATTTTGCCGCTGGTCGTGCAGAAGATCCCTGGTGGATTCGCACCTGGGTCTTAGAGAACACAAGCCCGGATCCATTTTGTGGTAGCTGGGAAGAAAAGGGCATGTTGGAGGCGGAATGGGACAGCTTTATGCTGGATTGTACCGTATTTGAGAACCGGGGCAAGTGGTATGCTGTTTGGGCGCAAAAAAGGCAGGAGCGTGAAGAGAATTCTGCCCTTTACATTGCAAAAATGGAAAGCCCGACAAAACTCAGCCTTCCACAAACCCTTCTTTCGATTCCAGAATATGACTGGGAGTGCAAGGGATTCAGGGTGAATGAAGGGGCGGCCGTTCTTCAGCGGAACGGAAAAATCTTCATCACTTACAGTGCAAGCGCCACGGATGCCACATATTGCATGGGTCTTCTTACCGCAGAGGACGGCTCGGATTTGCTCGATCCCGCCTCTTGGAAGAAAAGCGAAAAACCTGTTATGGTGACCGAAGAAAAAAAGGGGATCTTTGGTCCAGGTCATAACAGTTTCACAACAAGCAGGGACGGAAAGCAGGATTATCTTATTTATCATGCCCGCCCCTATGCAGAAGTGGATTTAGCCTTTGCCTTGTATGACCCAAACCGTCATACCTGGGTAAAAAGAATCCGCTATGCAGAAGACGGTACGCCGTTATTCATGTAAAACATGAACAAATTGCAAATAAGAAGCTTTGAATTATTCGATAATCTAAAGCCTCTTATTTGCTTTTTATTATCAAGGAGCTTCCCCTATGAAAAAATCAATTAAAGTTACAGGCAAAATCACAGCTGCTTTTGTTGCTCTTTTTTTTGCAGCCTGCTCAACGGAGCCTGTTGAAAAATTCAACGGAAAAGAAACTGATACAAGTCAGGAAACAATTACAGATGTCTATGACGCAGACAAGAGCATTCAGGAAAGTAATCTGGACGCGATTGTCTTTTCAAAATATGCCAATGATAAAAATGACGCTTGGGGCTGCCATGACCCCAAACTCTTTCAGGATGATGACGGCACATATTATGTCTATTCAACAGGCTGGCAGGGCGGAGTTCAGCTTCGTTCTTCAAAAGATTTAGTGAACTGGAAAAAAGAGAACTTTTCAATAACTGAATGGGACAGCGAATTCCGCACTTGGGTTGGTTCTTCTGGCGGAAGCTGGGCACCGACAGTCGTAAAGCAGAACGGAAAATATTACATGTTCCACGGAATAATTACAGGCCAGCCGCCCAATCTTCACGCATGTATTACGCTTGCGATTTCAGACAGTCCAACAGGAAATTTCAGACCAGCTAAAAACTATGATTCTGCAACTTACAAGACTTCAACACTTGTCAGATATACATGGGACAACACAGCAGCGGGATTTACCGATACTTACAACACGGCCAAAAAGAATTGGTACACGGGATTTGGCTGCATTGACCCGGAATTTGTTTACGACATTGCCACAGGAAAGCTGATGGAGTATACATTCGGGGAAAATAAATGCTATGCCGTCACTTACGGAAGCTGGAAGGGCGGAATTGCCGTACTTTATGTGGATGCCGAAACTTTTAAGCCTGTCTGCACTGTGGAAGGAAAATCACTTTACGATAACAAGACCTATTCAGTGGGTGATGAAATGGATGCCCCTGCGGACTCAATCAGCGGCAATCAGGGAACTTTCATTGTCGGGCGAAAACCTGGATTTGCCACTGATTCTGCCTACGAAGGAGCACAGCTTATCTACAATAGTAAGACAAAGTATTATTACATTTTTGTTTCGATGGGAGATTTGACTTACGAGTATAGGGTAGGCATTGGCCGTGCAAAATCTGAAGACGGAGCCATACCTGCGACTTATTATGATGCCAATGGCGGCAACATGTCTGCCGTCACTAGCAAGACTTATCATGCAATAGGCGGAAAAATTTCTGGAGCGGCTCAGCTGGCTGACGAATATGGCTGGCGAAGTCCTGGCGGACAGTCTGTTTTCCGCACAAATGACGGAAAGATTCTGCTCGCCTGTCATTCCAGGACAACTTTTATGGGTAGAAGTTTTGTCCTTCGTATTCACCAGATGTTCTTCTCGGATGACGGCTGGCCCCTTCTCAATCAAAATGATTTCTATGATGATTATTCAGGGCTCACTTCTGATGGCAGCGAAAGCCTTGCTCCCCTTACACTGGCGGAAATTGCTGGAACTTATAAAACAATTATGACGGAAAGGGGAAGCGAAACGAGCACACTGAACTTTGCCGGTGATACTAGCGAAGGAAACACGGCGGACGGAAAGGCAACGGCAAGCAAAAAAATGATTATCGGAGCGGACGGAAAAATTTCAGGCCGCTACACAGGAAAAATTACCCTTGCATCAGACGGTTACAGCGCAAGCATCTCTCTGGACAATGTTGGAACTTTTAGAGGATATTTCCTTCATGCCGTGGATTGGGCAAAAAAGAGCGGAGCCAGAAGAACCATAACATTTACGATGATTGACAGTCAAAGAAGCGGAGAATATTTCTGGGGAAATAAATACATAACCCAAAGTGAATAAAATCTGTTTTAGCAAAAAAGGGGGACTTATGAAAAAAATTAAGGTGATTGGGGGAACACTTGCAGCCGCATTTGTTCTTTTGTTTGCATCATGTTCTACGGAACCAACTGAAAAGGGAACGCCCACAAGCTCAAGCTCCAATGGCGGTTCATCTTCCTCATCAGATACGACGACTGTTACAGAGAAAGGTAAGGCTGGAGATTCCAGCATCACAAGTGGCTGGGATTATGTGAAGACAAAATATTCCAGCGGAATTGCAGATGCCGCAAAAAGTCAGACCGGATGGAATGCAGTAAACTGTCATGATCCAAAACTCTTTCAGGATGATGACGGTACCTATTATGTCTACTCAACGGATGCTTCTTGCGGAAATATCGGATATGTAGGAATCCACATTCGTTACTCAGATGATTTGGTCAGTTGGAAAGGCCACAATCAGTCAGCCCTAAACGGCTACTGGGATGAAGAGCTTCTTCGATGGGAAGATTATACGGCTTCATCAGCAGAAACAAAGCAGAATGATTCCTCATATACGGCTTATACCTGGGCTCCGACTGTGGTAAAACTGAACGGCCTATACTATATGTATCACGGTGTCAATGCTGATGTCGGAAAAGATTCAGACGAAAAAATTCGGCCTGCCTCTGCAATTGTCCTTGCGATTGCCTCAAACGCAAAAGGGCCCTTCTATCCGGCCAGTTTCATTTCAAAGTACACGGCCGGAAGTGACAAATTTGGAAACGATTCAGATATACTCTCAATCAAGGCAAAACTTGAATCTTTGGGAGTGTCCTATAGCCAGAATTTCCTTGCCCGTCACATAAGGGTTGTTCCGATTAAAAGTTTGTATCGAACTCCAAGTCTGGACGGAAAATCACTCGAATCTCCAGATTACACGGCTTCGAATTTTGCCAAAAGCAACAATTCCCGCTTCGGCTGCATAGATCCTGAATTTGTCTATGATGTAGCGACTGGAAATCTCATGGAGTACACAATCGGAGGAAACGAGTGTTATGCCATGATTTATGGTTCCTGGATGAGCGGAATCAGCCTTATCTATGTTGATAAAGTTTCTCTAAAACAGGTCGCTAACACGGCTTTTACTTATGGCGGAAAATCATATTCTCCTGGTGATGAGCTTGACATTCCACTTGATGAGGCAAATACAAGCCAGTCGGCTAACAGCTATGGCCTTTGCGGAGTAAGGATTGCCGGAGGCTATGGAGCAGGCTATGAAGGTGCACAGCTCTTCTTTAATAGCGAAACAAATTATTACTACCTGATTACCAGTTGTGGTGGCCTTGATTACGAATATCGTTGTACATGCAGCAGAAGTCAAAGTATCGATGGGGAATATGTTGATGCTGGTGGTCAAAGCCTGCTTTTAAATAAAGAAAATGCGTCTAACTATCATGCTTATGGCAGCAAAATCATCGGAAGCCATGCTCTTGAAGGTGAATACAGTTTCCGTTGTCAGGGTGGCCTTTCTGTCTGGCGCAATACTGACGGACAGATTATTTTTGCCTGTCATGCCCGAACTAACTTTCAGATGGGCTATTATTTCTACCTTCAGTGCCACCAGATGTTCTTTAATGAAGACGGCTGGCCTGTACTTAATCAAAATGAATTCTACTCAGACTACACAAATTACACTGCTGACGGAAAAGAAAGTCTTTCAAAACTTGAGCTTTCAGACATTGTCGGTGATTACGATACGATTCTTACGGTTCGGGACACTGAAAAGGCAGCCATCAGCAGTCTGGGAATTTATGGAGCCTCAGATGTTAGTGGCGACGCAAACAAAGCCGATGCCGTTCCGACAGCAAGCAAGACGATGACTTTGGCTGAAAATGGCACAATCAGCGGTACATATACCGGGGACTGGAGCCTGGCTGACGATGGATATAGCATTACAATCAATTTAAAAGATGCCTCTGGAAATGCTATGGGAGCCTTTAAGGGGTACGCCTTGCATGCAGTTGATTGGGCTCGCTCAAGCGATTATCGTACGATTACATTCACGACAATTTGCAGTGATGCTTCGGCAAGTGAGGGAGGCGAATATTTCTGGGGAAACAAGCAGGCTGCCAGTCGTTGGTCGCTTTCATCGGATGAAAATACTCTGATTTATGATGATTCTTCCAATGAAAATGGATGCAAAAATCTTTCAGTTCCGAAATTCGATGTCAGCTCAGCCAGTGCCTTCAGCTTTGAATTTAAGGCTAATTTGCCATCATCTACATCAGATTGGTCTGCAAAAATTCTATCTTACAGCGGGTGTTATGTAACGATTCCTAATCTTGACCCTTGGAACAATACTATTTCAAGTTCAAATCTTAAGGGGATAAATTCATATCCGACTGCTGAAGGTGCTTCTCTGTCAAATGGCCTTGAATATACCTCAGCCTTTGACGGAAAGGATCATACGATAAAAATTTCCTTTACGACAAATACGATTACTTTCTACCTTGACGGAAAAACTTGGGTTACATATTCAAGCTCAGCACTTTCAAATGGAATGGAAGAATTTGTAGGGTACTATAAGACAGCCCTTACGAATGCCGCACTGATTTTTAATGAGGCAGGACTTAACATTACGAATTTGACTATTACGAAGGATGCAAACTAAGATTGAAGATTATCAGGCAGTGCTTTTTAACCTTGGCACTGCCAGTTCTTTTTTTTACCTCGCAATCTCTTCTTCAGAAAGCCCGGTGATTTCGCTTGCTTCCTTGACGCTCATTCCTCTTTCAAGCAGCTTTTTTGCCGTGGCTTTTTTTTCTGCCAGAAGTGCATCTTCAAGACTTCCTGTTTTTTGGTCATCGCTGGCTGCTTCCGCCTGTTTGCTTTCAATTATCGGGCGGTTTACCTTTATGGCGGTGGCTTTAAAGGTGCTAGATGAATCTTTGTCACCGGAAAGGGCGTAGTCTGCAAGGAAATGGCTGATTACTTTGTCTTCCAAATCCGGGAAAAGCGAAACGACCTTTTCTTTGTCCCAGTTGGAAGATTTTACCAAATCTGCATAGTCTTCTGAAACGGCCTTGTATTCTTTGTTGATGATTCTTTTTCCATTTTCGTCTGTTCCGAAAACGCTCATTACCAGTCGGGCTGCAACTCCCTTGTTGTGGACGCCTTCCTTGACCATAACCTTCTGGAATCTGAAATTTACATAGAGTACGCTTTTGGCCCCGCTTTCTTTGCAAAGGCTTCTATTTCTCTTGCCGTTTGAAGATGTTATTGCCTCATAGCCTTGAGCCGGAACCGTGTTTCCAAGATAATCCGTAAAGCCACTGCCTGCGTTTTTGTATGCCGAGACTTCAGGGGTTGTGGTCGGATCGATTACTTCAAGACCGAATTCCCGCATTTTTTCTGAGAGAAGGGCGCTTGCCTGATTTATTCGTTCCTGCCTTTCCTCATGCTCGGGATTTTTTTTGTTTATAAGCCTGTTTACGGCTCCACTCAGGATTCCGTCCTCTACTGACTCTGAATTTGATTTTTCGTCGTACCAGGGCACGCTGGGGTTTGAGTAGACTGTCATAATTGCCACTGGTGAGTATTCATTCAGGGCTACAGGAATTGAAGCACAACCATATATGAAGGGAATTACGCCAAAAAGCGAAAAAATCAGTTTTTTCATTTCATTATCCTCTTTTGAATTCAGTATAGCATAAATCAGCCGTTTTATTCCAAAAAACTTGATATTTATCAAAATTTTTCTTTCATTATTTTAAAGCTGTGTTATACTGATATATATATCAACAAAAGTTAAAACATATCAACTTTTATTGGGATACAAAACAGGAGGAAAAAATGAATAATCTTGTTCGGACAGGGCTTGTCACGGTTTTTGCCTGTTCACTTATTTCGACAGCCTTTGCCGCCAAAAATGATGTTGACAAGGCCGTTCTCACGAAATATGCCAATGCTTCTTCTTTCAATGGCTCGCAAGATGTCTGGGGTCCATTAAACTGCCATGATCCAAAACTTTTTCAGGATGATGACGGAACTTACTATGTTTATTCAACGGATGCCGCTATTGGTGGGGCGGGACAAAAAGGCATTCAAATCCGAACTTCAAAAGACCTGGTTCACTGGCAGAGCCTTTCAAAATCCGCAATCCAGCGCAAATGGGATAAGGACTGGCTCAAATGGGTCAATTTCAACATGGCTCAGGCTTCAACCTGGGCACCGACTGTCATCAAGCAGAACGGTCTCTACTATTTAATACACGGAATTATCACCGACAGCCGTTCTCCCGGAAACCCGGATGCCGCTATCGCTCTCACTATTTCTTCAAGCCCTACAGGTCCTTTCTGGCCGGCCGCTCAGGCTGCTGCAAAAGACCCTAAAATTGCTGAGACCCTAAAAAATCTCGGGGTCACATACAAGCAGTCAAACATAGTCCGCTACACCTGGTACGACCGCACCTGGGACAGCGACGATAAAAGCATTGCCGAGCAATACTGCTACAACCTGGCAAATTATGACACTCACACAGGGCAGGAGGCAGACACGGCCGGTGGCTGGGCTTACGGTTTCGGCGGAATTGACCCTGAATTCGTCACTGATGTGGCCACAGGAAAGAATGTCGAATACACAATCAAAGGAAGAAAATGCTGGGGCTTAACTTACGGCTCATGGAAGGGCGGAATTGCCCTCATGTATGTGGATGCAGTTTCATTGAAGCCGGTCAATCCTGCTGACGGCAAGGAAATCGACGAGCCTGCTGATACTGTTCCGGGCGCATTCGGAATCGCAATTGCCGGAGGATACGGAGCCGCTTATGAGGGTGCTCAGGTCATTTACAACAGCGAGAACGGCTATTACTACTGCTTCGTCTCGATGGGAAGTCTGGATTGGGATTACCGGGTCGGAGTAGGCCGCTCAAAACAAGTCACAGGTCCATTCATTGACGGAAGTGGAAAGAGCATGTACCTCGATGCAATGGATGCCAGCAATTATCACGAAATCGGAAGCAAAATCATCGGTTCTCATTCTCTCGAAAAAGAATTTAACTTCCGCTGTCAGGGCGGTCAGAGCATCATGCGTTCAAATGACGGAAAGATTCTTTTTGCCTGCCATGCCCGCACAAACTTCCTTCCCGGTTACTTCTTCTTTCTTCAGGTTCACCAGCTTTTCTTCACTGATGATGGCTGGCCTGTCTTAAATCAGAATGAGTATTACGAGGACAAAAACTTTACCGAAAAACTCGTGCCGCTTACTGCTGCTGACATCGCCGGAAACTACGATACGATTCTCACGGTTCGAGGAAGTGATGCCAAGGACTACAAGCCATTCGGTCAGAATGACCCTGTAACCGTCGTTGCTGCTGACGGTATTCCAACGGAGTCAAAAATGATAAGCCTTTCTGCAGATGGCAAGGTAAGCGGAGCCTACAGTGGAAGCTGGACTCTTTCTTCCGATGGTTATACATTCACGATTTCCCTTGAGGGAAGCGGAACTTTCCGTGGCTATGTTCTCAATGCCGTTGACTGGGCTCGCAAAAAAGGCAAGAACAGACAGACAATTACTTTCACAACTATCGATGGCGAGAAGACCGGCGAATACTTCTGGGGTAACAAGCGGGAAAAATAGTTTTTATATCAAAAAAGATTGATTTATATCAATTTTTCTTGACAGATAAAAATTTCAGACTTACAATTTAATTATAAGAGAATATTGTGTGCTAAGTTATGCATTTAATAAAGGAGGATTTATGAAAAAAATACTTATGGCATTGGTCGGCGCTGCTATGTGCCTTTCTGCGGCATTCAGCGAAGAACTGACTCTTATGATTTATGCTCAGCCACAGGAAAAGGCAATCCTTGACAAGGTAATTGCCCGCTTCGAGCAGACTCACAAGGGAACGAAAGTAAAATTCATTTCTTCAACTCAAAATGAGTATGGGGCAAAAATTCAGGCTCAGCTTGCTGCTAACAATCTTCCTGATGTTTTCTATCTTGGCCCCGGTGAAGTCCGTCAGTATGTAGATAATAGAAAAGTCCTTGACTTGTCTCCTTATGTAAAAAGCGTAAGAGGCGTTAACTTCGCAGATTTGTACGAGAGTGCAGTAGACACATACCGCTACGATGGCAAAGAGCTTGGTAAGGGAGAGGCAATCTGGGCTTTGCCAAAGGATTTCGGTCCCTTTGCCTTGGCTTACAATAAAACACTTTTCGAAAAGTACAAGGTTCCGCTTCCAAGCAAGGATACTCCATATACATGGCAGGAATTTATCGATGTTTGTGAAAAACTTACCCGCGATAACAATGGCGACGGTCAGAATGATGTTTTTGGAACAGGTCTTAACATTCACTGGGCTTTCATTCAGTTCGTATGGGGTAACGGTGCTGACTTCCTTGATTCGACACATACAAAAGTTACTGTAAGCGATCCAAAATTCGTCGAGGCCTTGCAGTATTGGGCAAACATGACTTTGGGCAACAGCCAGTATCCTGTTGCAGGCCTCTCAAAATTCCGTCCTGTAACACCAACAGCCACACAGGCTCAGTCACTCGACACTTACCAGCGATGGATTAAAGGCGAGCTTGCTTTCTTCCCTGCAGGTCCATGGGATTTGGCAAAATTCAACGATCCGGAAGTCATCAAATTTGAATATGACTTGATTCCTTGGCCGGTTCACACTTCTGCAAACCAGACGGCAACTTATCGTGGTGGTGTAGGCTATGCTGTTGCGGCAACTTCAAAAAATCCTCGGCTTGCAGCCGAGCTTGCTTTGTATCTTTCTGCTGATGAAGAGGCAAACAAAATGTACTCAGACATGGACTTGCAGATTCCTAACCTCAAATCACTTGCAAGGCGCTATACTTCAAAACCAGGAAAACCTGCCAACCGACAGGAATACATCAACATCATTTCAAAAACCGGCCGCTCATGGCCTTCAGACTACACTTACAACTCAGTCTGGTATGACAAATTCTACATGGGAATTCAGCGGGTTTTGGATGGAAAACTTTCTGCAAAAGATTACTGCGCCAAGATTCAGCCGCAGATGCAGCGAGAACTTGACAAGGCCTTGCAGCGTGCCAGGCAGAGTGCGGCTCGTAACAAAAAATAATTTTTAGGAGCTTGTTATGGCAGAGGCAGTTTCTCAGGCTAATGTTGAGGCACAAAAAAAGAAAAAGAAAAGAAGGTGGAATGATGAGGCGATTTGCGGACTTTTGTTCGTATTGCCGCCAATCATCGGTTTTATCCTCTTTACTTCCGGTCCATTCCTTTTCTCGATTTTCGCAAGTTTTACGAGATGGGATTCGATGACCGATCTCACACAGTTGTTCAGCATGGATGCGGATTCACGGGAGTGGTTCTTCTGTGGTTTTGAGAATTACAAGGAGCTTTTTTCGGACATTCAGTTCTGGAAGGCTCTCTGGAATACCTTCTGGTACATGATTGGAATTCCAATTGGCTTGGTTTGGGCTTTTGCCCTTGCCCTGTCCTTTAACAGTGGTTTGCCAGGCGTTAAGGTTTTCCGTGTCATTTACTACATTCCGGTCGTATCTTCAATCGTTGCGGTTGCCCTTCTTTGGGGCTGGCTTTACAACGGCGACTATGGTCTTTTGAATCAAGTTTTGGCCGCCATCGGTATTCCAAAAGAAAGCCTGCCAAACTGGCTGCAGAATGCCCACACCGTCAAACCTTCTATTATGATTATGTGTGTCTGGCGTGGTGTCGGCGGTACGGCTCTCCTTTATCTTGGTGCCCTGCAGAATCTTCCAAGAAGCTATTACGAGGCGGCTGTCATTGACGGTGCCAACAGGTGGACGATTTTCCGAAAAATCACCTGGCCTTTAATGCAGCCAATTACCTTCTATATAGTTGTCACTGGTATTATTGGCGGCTCACAGATGATTGTTGAGCCTCAGATTATGACTACTGACGGTGGTCCTGATTATGCTTCTGCCACAATCGTATTCTACATCTGGCAGCATGCTTTCGGTGCAGACGAAAAAGGCTTTGCATGTGCGGCGGCCTGGGTTCTTGCCCTGATTATCTTTGCTGTTACGGCGATTCAGTTCAAGATGAATCCTGCCAGCGAAAACTATTTGGAATAGGAGAGAAAGATGGCAGAATCTACAATCGACATAAAAAAATTGAAATCTAAAGTCCATGCGGCTCCCCTGCATTCACGAAGGGCGGACGGGCTGATCTATGCCTTCCTTTTTTCGGGTGCAATCGTAATGATTATCCCCCTTATCTGGATGTTTGAGTCTTCCCTCAAAACTCCGGGACAGTTCCTTACAACGCAGCTGTCGCTTGCCATGCCTGCTAATCCTCAGTGGGAAAATTATTTCAAGCGGGTCTGGCAGATGGAGCCTGCCTTGCAGAGAGGTATCTTAAACTCAATCATCATTTCTGTAAGCACAATCGTGGTCGGCACATTCGTGTCTTCCCTTGCGGCTTTCAGTTATTCAAAGTTGCGTTTCCCCGGCAAGGCAAAGCTATTTTTGGCAGAGCTTGCCACGATGATGATTCCTTTCTCGGTAATCATGATTCCTCAGTTTATCATCTATGCCCGAATCGGCTGGGTAAACACATGGCTTCCTCTGATTATCCCGGGAATGCTGGGTAATGTCGGCATGATTTTCTTCCTTCGCCAGTACATGAGCGGCATTCCGACTTCGGTGATTGAGAGCGCTCGAATTGACGGTGCGGGCTATTTCCGCATCTTCCTTCAGATTATGCTTCCAAACGCCAAGCCTGCAATTGCGGCTCAGGGAATTTTGTGGTTCATGGCGGCCTGGAACGATTACTTCGCTCCCAGCATCTACCTGCACGATGACGCTTTGCTCACTGTTCAGGTTATGATCAGCCGGCTGAATGCGATGTACGCAATCAATACGGATTATCCGCTTTTGCTTACTGCGAGCGTCATTTCGCTTTTGCCGATTATCATCGTATTCATCATCTTCCAGCGGCAGATTATCGCATCTGTTGCTCTCAGTGGTCTAAAATAATATGGCGCTTTTGAACTTGACCGTCGATGTTCCTGTACATGACCCGCTTATCGTAAAGGAAGGCAGTGTCTACTACTGCTTTTCCACCCACGGGTATTTTTATACTTCTTCTGATTTGCTTTCATGGAAATACGGCGGTAAGGTTTTTGAAAAGCTGCCAGACTGGGTCTTTGAGTTCGTTCCAGATTCAGATGGAAAAGACTTTTGGGCACCGGAGATTGTTTATCGGAATGGAGAATGGCGGCTTTATTATTCAGTGAGCTCTTTTGGGAAGAACACTTCCGTAATTGGGCTTGCATGTAATAAAACGCTTGACCCCACTTCCAAAAATTATGGCTGGCGGGACTGTGGCAGGGTTGTTTCTTCTGGAGAGGGGGACAAGTATAATGCCATTGATCCTGCCGTCTGTGCAGATGAAAGCGGAAAGGACTGGCTTTTGTTCGGCTCTTTTTGGGGCGGTCTTGTGCTCCATCCCCTTTGCAAAAACGGAGCAGCTGACCTGAATCCAGAGGGAAAGCTGGTCGAGCCGCTTTTCATTGCTTCCCGCCAGAAAAAAGGAGAGGGCTTACCAGAGCCTAATCCTATTGAAGGCGGCTTTATTTTTCCCCACAAAGGCAAATATTATCTTTTCGCTTCCCATGATTTTTGCTGCAGGGGAGTGGCCAGCTCTTATCACATCGTCTTTGGCGTATCAGATAAAATCACAGGTCCTTATATTGATGATGAAGGAATTGACATGCGCTGGGGCGGAGGGGCGACACTGCGGGATTCCTTCAGCTTTGAGAAGTGGGCCGGCCCCGGCCACAACACCGTGTTTAAGGATGATGACGGAAAAATCTACCTCGTTTATCATGCCTACGACAGGAAGGACGACGGCCGAAGCAAGCTGATGATTGAAGAAATCGAAATAGACAAGCTGTAAAAAAATTGCAAAAAAAGGGCTGTCCCGAAAGTTATATTGGGGGGCGTTACGGGGGATTTGCCCCCGTAGAGTGGGGGACAGCACAACGAAGTGTGCTATTTATTCACGACCCTTACTTCAAGAATTCTTGAGCCTTTGCTTCCTTTCAGAATGATGTCTTCCCGGACAATTTTAGCGCTTTTCTGCTTTGCCTTGACGAGCTTTTTCGGCACTTCAACGCTGATGTCCACAAGTTCATCCCCGCCGTCGCCTTTGAGCGCAAGTGTCTCCAATATTTCGCTTCCGTAAGAGACGGTCAGGCTTCCCTTGTCTTTTCCGTAGACCGTAAGGATGATTTTATTCTGTTTTGCGGCATCGAACTTGACTTTGTACTGGATGAAACTTTCCTCGCTATCGAAAAGACGGCAGTTTCGGTCAACGCTGTCAATGTATCCGATTGAAGTTTTTTCCGTTTTGAACCTGTGCTCGACCTCA
>DGTW01000267.1 GCA_002393835.1 Treponema sp. UBA4326 | reverse complement strand
TCACAGCAACCGTAGCAGACAGCGAAAGCTACACATACGCTGTAAAAACGGCAAGCTACACGCTTACAATAACACAGGCTGTAACCTACATCGGCAGTAAAGCCCCGACCGAGGCTAAAGCCGTAGGCGACATCGTCTTTAACGACGGCTCTTCCACCCCTTACAGTGAAGACCTCACTCTTACTAACGATGAGAAAAATGCCGCAATCGCCGTGATTTTCTATGTGGGAACGGACTGCTCCAACGACAGTACTAGCCGCACCCTTGGCGTAGGCCTTGCCCAGAACCAGAGCGGACTTGCATGGTGCTTAGGTTCCGCTAATGCCTACAATGTGAACATCACCACGATTCAGGAGTCGGACAAGGACGGAAGCGACAACTTGGAGCAGATAGAAGCCTTTGACGGAGTAGATGACACTGCGACCGAAGCAAATTACCCTGCCTTCTACTTTGCCAAAAATTACGCGAGCCAGACGGGAAGCAATGTGAGCGGCACTGACTACGCGGACGGCTGGTACTTACCCGCAAAGGCTGAGCTGCAAAAAATCTACGACATTCTTTCGACCGTAAACAAGGGGCTTGCTGTCTGTGGTGGAACAAAGTTCGACACGTCAGCGTCAGGTCTTTACTGGTCGTCGTCCCAGCGCGCTTTCTCCGCTAAGCTAGCATACAGACTCGATTTCGACTTGGAGGCTTGGACTTCGACGATGACCACCTACAGCAAGGACTACTCCAGCAATTACGTGTGTGCAGTCCGGGCTTTCAACTAGCGCAACGAAGTGGAGCGGATTTAGCAATTCAACTATTTTTCCGAAAAGCTGCTCTGCGGCTTTTCGGAACGATTTTCTGGTAGCTTCCCAAAAGGGGGAGCTGCTTTTTTTTTATGTGGCAGAAAAACATGAAATGTGATAGACTAGAAGTGTGGAGTAAAAAGATGCCAAAAGCCTTGCTTGATTTTATGGGATTCAAATTCTTTTTCTGGTCGAATGAAGAAAAAAGAATGCATATTCATGTGTGCAAAGGAGACCCGCGCCCGAATGCCACAAAATTTTGGATTACGGCTGACGAAGTGGAACTTGCATATAATGATGATTCAATTTCCGCAGAAGACTTGAATAAAATCAAGAAATACATTTATGCGAATCGAAATACAATAATTGCCCGCTGGGTAAAATATTTTGGGCTTTAAAGGAGATTCTTATGGGAATTTATTACAGCACTGTTGATGGAATAGTCCTGACATTCTCAAAAATTCATAAGAACGGCATTTTTGACGAGATTGATTTTCGTTTTGAGCGAGCCAATGACAAAGGCGGTTTTGATTTTGCCGAGGGAAAACTTCCAAACAATGTCTTTTATAAGACTTACGGATTTTCAGAAGATGAGCTTTTGGATTTGGAGGAGTATCTTCGGAATAACGCATTCTTGATCTGGGAAATCGCACGGGAGGCGGCTTAGTTGCATAAATCATGGCTCTTATCTACGACCAGAGCTGAAGCAGGACAGTCTTTTTCTCAATGGAAAGCTGTTTTTTCATGCGCATTGTAGAAGATTTTTCCTCTGTGCGATATAATAAATCTGTTCTAATATGTCATATAACTGCATTTTCGTAATCGGACCAACCGCCGTGGGAAAAACCGCCATCGGTGTGCGCCTGGCCGATCGCTTTAACGGTGAGATTATCAGCGCGGATTCAAGGCAGGTCTACAAAGGCCTTGACATCGGAAGCGGCAAGGACTTGGCGGACTACACTCTTAATGGAAAGAAGATTCCCTATCATCTCATCGATGTATGCGACTTAAAGCGGGAGTACAATCTCTTTGACTTTCAGGAAGATTTTTACAAGGCTTTTTCCGACATCACGAGCAGGGGAAAGCTTCCGATTTGCGTGGGCGGAACCGGCATGTATGTGGATTCAATCCTTCATCACTACGACATGATTCCCTTTGTCGAAAGGCCTGGCGAGCGGGCCGAACTTGAGACGAAAAGCGAAAAAGAGCTTGAAGAAATCCTCACCCGCGAAAAAGAAAAGCTCCACAACACTTCAGAATTCGGCGACAAAGAGCGAATGATAAAATCAATCCTCATAAACCGCTTCAATATCTCAGAAGAGTGCCGCCTTGAGCGGGAAAAACTCCGTGCTTCCCGCCCGGTCTTAAAGCCCCTTGTCATCGGAACGACTCTTGACCGCTCCCTCGTGCGGGAGCGAATAGCAAAACGCCTTTCCGACCGCATGGAAGAAGGCCTCATCGAAGAAGTTGAGAATCTCCACGCCCGCAGAGAAGAAAACGGGGCAGAGTGGAGCCGCCTTGAAGCCCTGGGGCTTGAATACCGTTTCGTAAGCGATTATTTACAGGGAAAATACAAATCCAAAGAAGAAATGAAAAATCTCTTGCAGCTGGCCATCGGTCAGTTCGCAAAAAGGCAGGAAACCTGGTTCCGCTGCATGGAAAAAAAAGGCATAAAAATACACTGGCTCCCCCAGATTATGGATGTGGAAAAGCGATTCGAGGCCGCCTGTAAGATTTTGGAAGTTGAAAACGGAAAACTGAAAGTTGAAAGTTGAAAACGGAAAACTGAAGTCTTTATGTAGCTTTCCGAAAGTGAAAAAAGACAATCGCTCAAAGCTTTCGAAAAGGCAAAAAAAAGCGGGCGTAGGTGTGGTTCTGACAAAAACTCTATGCAGCTTTCCGAAAGCGAAAAAACAGCAATCGCTCAGAAACTTCGAAAAAGCAAAAAAAAGGCTGGCGGAGTCGAGGTTGCGACAAAAACTCTATGCTGTATTCCGAAAGTGAAAAAAAGACAATCGCTCAGAAACTTCGAAAAAGCAAAAAAAAGGCTGGCGGAGTCGGAGTTCTGGCACGAACTCGCCTGAACTTGTTCACTGCGATGTTCGGGACAGGTTTCCGACGGGAGCCAGCCTTTTTTTTGTATTATTACAAAAATCCTAAGCGTTTGCCGCTATTTTTTCAGTTTCAGAAACTTTTGTGAGGTAGCCGGTTCTTACGCAGCTCTCAAAAAGTGCCTTTGAGATGTAGTCGGTAGTTACATCGTCATAGCCGTCTTTGTCCCTCACGATGCGAACGACATAGCCGTCATCCATTTCGCGAACGACAGTCATGTAATCTGAATTGCTTCCAATGCTTTTAAGTGTGTATGTTCCCATAGTAATCTCCCAGCCCAAAATTGGACAAAAGCAGTGTTCAGAAACTTCAGTTATCCGAACGCCAGCTTTAATTAAACTTTTCAAAATTACACCGCGAAAGCGATGCACTACAATTATATTTTCGGTATACTAAAAAATAATTTTAGCAATTTTTTGAAATTCTATTAAATTCTAAGGATTTGGAGAAATTTTGACAAGCTATTGCGACGCCCATATTCATCTTTTTTACGCAAAAGAGCCTTTTTTTGACAAAAACGAACAATATTTCTGCGTGACCTCCTGCCATTCAAAAGAAGAATTCGAATCATTCGGGCGGTACGGGCAAGCCGTCTTTCAGCCGTCTTGCCCGTCGGGCTATCCGCACTTCCGCTATTCGCTCCATTCCTCCGCTTCGCTACGGAATGCCTGCGGCGGTGCTACTATCCCTACCGAAAAAGCATTTCCGCGTCAAAATCATAGATTTTGCCGAGACTCGCTCAAAAACTGTCTCACAGTTTTTGCCCCTGCGGGTCGCTCGCTACCTACCGCAGAAGCATTACCGTGCCAAAATCATAGATTTTGGCGAGACTCGCTCAAAACTTGCCTCGCAAGTTTTGCCCCTGCGGGTCGCTCGCTACCTACCGCATACGCTTCTTACGGCATACATCCGCAAATCGTAACATCATCCTATCTTAAAAATGATTTCCCCATGGACCTTTCTTACCTCGAAAGCCTTCTCAGTGAAAAAAAAATAATTGCAATAGGTGAGTGCGGCTTTGATTTCTTCACCCCAGAATTCAAGGCGACTACCACTGAACAGGAAATCGTCTTCAAGGAGCAGCTTCGCCTTGCCCAAAAATATGGAGTCCCTCTGCTTCTTCATCTTCGAAAATCAATTGAAAAAATCTTTTCATATTCAGGGGAATTAAAAAAACTTCCTTCAGTAATTTTTCATTCCTTTCCGGGAACCTTTCGTGAGGCAGAGTCCCTAAAAAAACACGGAATCAATGCCTTCTTCTCCTTCGGAAAGCCAATTCTCAACGGAAAAAAATCCGCGATAGAGTGCGTCCGGAAACTTCCCCTTCAAAATCTTTTGTTCGAGACCGATGCCCCATATCAGACACTTAAAGGTGAAAAAGAAACGCTCCCCGGCGACATCAAAACAGTCTACCAGAGAGCCTGTGAATTACGCAAAATCAGCCTTGAAGAAATGACTGAATCCATTTTAGAAAATTTCATGCGGGCATATTTTCAATCTTGAATTCTTTATCAGGCCTTTTGAATTTCCAGAAGGGCTTCCTCATAATCCGAGAACATCTTTTCTATCAGTGTAGGAATGTCGCCGACGGACTTTCCCCGGAGGACATCTTCAAGGGCCTGTCCGCTTGACTGAAGTTTTTCCATGCAGAGCTGGCGGGCGGCTCCCTTTGTGGCGTGAACGTAGCTTGCCGCCTCTTTTGTCTTTCCCTGAGCGATAAGCTTTTCAAGGACCGCTTTTTCAAATTTAGTCTCGTTCAAAAAAGAATCGATGAGAATCGAAAGCAGTTCCTCGTCCTTATCCAGAAGCTCAAGGGCAGCTTCTTTATCGAAGGTTTTCATAAAAATCCTCTCCGTCCTTGTTCGTGATTACAAAACAGGGTAGGTTTTTGACCTCGACGAGACGCACTGCCTCCATTCCCAAGTCCTCGTAATCAAGGATTTCCTGGCTGACTATATATTCGCTTGCAATCAGGGCTGCGATTCCGCCTGGAGTTCCCAGGTAAAAAGCCCCGTATTTTTTGCATGAGTCGGTCCAGTTTTTGCTTCTGTTTCCCTTTGCAAGAGTTACAAGGGCTGCCCCCCGGCTCATTAAGCTTTCTGCATAAACATCCATTCTTCCGGCCGTGGTTGGGCCAAAACTTCCTATGACTTTCCCGTCCGGGGTTCTGGCAGGACCTGCGTAGCAAATGGGGTAGCGCAGGCAGTATTCAGGCAGGCTTTCGCCCTTGTCAATGAGCTTTTGCCAGCGGGCGTGGGCCGCATCCCGGGCGACGAGAATCTTGCCCGAGAGAATAATCCTGTCTCCGGGTTTTGCCTTCCCAAGTTCAGAAAGCACTTCCTTCATGTCGCCTGTGCTTGTGATGGTCTTTTCATTCTTTGGAGAGGCCTTGTTTTCTGAGCCTTCTTTTGCCTCAGCCTTTTTTGCAAATTCAACTGCCTGGGAGAATCCTTTAAGCTCGCCTGGTTTTTCAACAGTTTTTTCGAGGTAAAGGCCATCTTTTGTAAGGATTGCCTTTAAGTTCCTGTGAGCCGAGCATGAGACTCCGAAGGAAATCGGACAGCTGGCTCCGTGGCGGGGAAGACGGACTACGACCGCACTCAAAGCGAAAATCTTTCCCCCGAACTGGGCTCCGTAGCCAGATTCAGATGCAATGCACATCGCAAGCTCCTCAAGCTCCCTGTCCCGGAAGCCCAACTCGTTCGGCTCGTATGTCATCGTGTCGTAGGCGCCCATAGAGGCAAGCTTTAATGCAAGAAGATTCTGCTCAGGACTCAGGCCACCGGCAACGATTGCGATTGTGTATGGAGGGCATGCGCTGGTTCCGAAGTGGGAAAGCTCTTCCTTCATAAGGGCGGAAAATCGTTCCTTTGTGAGGTAAGCCTTAGTTCCCTGAATGAAGCTGGTCTTGTTTGAGGAGCCGCCACCTTTTGCGCAGAAAATAAAGCTCAAGGAGTTCTCCGGGGCGTCCTTCACGAAAGAAGGAGAAGGAGCCAGGGCTGCCTCTGAGTCAAAAATTGAAATCTGTGCCGGAAGATTGTTTTTCGGATCTTTTTCCTCATAAAAAGAAGTCGGAACTGTGGTCGAAAAACGCAGCTTCCTTTCGTCGTAAACTTTTCTGACTCCGCTGGTGATTTCTTCATATAAATTGCAGGTCGAAAAACTGCCTTTTTTCCAGCCGAAAACATTTGCGATTCCAGTGTCCTGACAGAGGGGGTAAAGCCCCTTTGAGGCGACCTCTGCATTTTTAAGCATACATGAGAGAACATAGCGGTCATTGTCGCTCGCCTGGGGAGAGAGAGCCGCCTTGATTATAGAAGAAAGATGTTCGTGCGTAAAAGTGAATGAGAGCCGGCTGAATGCTAGCTCCGCAGTTTTTGAAAGGCTTCTTTCGTTGGGGATAAAATCAAAATCTTTTAGTGAATTCTCTGTTTCTTGCATGAAAAAATTATATCAGAATGACAATAATTTCTCTATCTGATTTTTTAGATGTAATATGTTTGCTTGACTTTTCACTTGTTTGTAATTATCTTTTAATTAGCAATTGCGAGGAGGTTTTTATGAATTCAAAGCCAGAATGTTTTGTTTTAAGTGGAAAATGGGGCAAGAAGGTTTATGAAGACATTATGAATGCAAAACCTCTTGTAAAACCGTTGTTCACGAAAAATGATTCCGCAAAATTTGATGAGGCATTTGCCAAAATCGTTCCTGAGATAATCAGCAATTATTCGCTCAAATTCGGAACTGGGAAATAGAGATGGCTGCATTTCCACAGTTCAGTGCGGATTCACTATTGTTTGATTGTGAGCGTCTCATAGATAATGGAAATGAATTTTGTATAAAGCGTTTTAATGCATTTCACGATGCCGAAGGACTCACTTATTCAGCTACAACGATAAATTGAATGAAGAGTGGCAAAGCGACTACAGCCAAAACTGCATTTTTATGTATAAACCGATTGCGGAGATTGCCTAACAAATAAAAAAAGCACGGTGGGTGCCGTGCCTTTTGGGTTACTTACTGGGTTTACTGGATTCGTGTGGCATTTTCAAAATAACTTGCCTTATTTTGCATAAGCAAAGTATCTACATCCTTTCCTGTAGAATTTATTAATTCATTACCAATTTCTTCATAAGTACTAATAGATGCTGCATAAATAGATGAATCATCCATTAAATCATGATCCATATTAGTTTTATAATTATTTCCAAAATAAAAAATTCGACTTCCACTACCTGGTAAACTAATATTTTTTTGACTTTGATTAAAATAAGTTTCAAGAGTTGTAATATTCTTTAAGCTTTCAGCTTTGTTTTGGGATAAATTACTGAAATCAAGAGCAGTTGCAGGAATATTAGAATCATTTTCAGATAAAATGACACGAACATTTCTTTCAGAGCCTTACACCAGGCAAAAGCATAGGCCGAAATTTCCGTAACTGAGTCCGGGATAACGATTTTTGTAATCGTATCGTTCGGTTCTATGTCGTCTGCAAAAACAAAGTCGTCGATTTTTCCCACGCCGTCTGGAATCATGACCACACTTTCGCTGCCCTTGTAGCGGCGGAGAACATTCTTTGTTTTGCCGGATTTGCATTTTACGGATTTGATAATGAAGTCTGGATTTGAAATCATAATTGTGCCTCCTTTATGACGGGTTACGGTTTAATTATAGCATTTTGGTCTATTATCCCATGCTGGACTGAATAAAACAGTCTGACAAGTAGCTTCTTCTTTACTTCTTCAAATCTTTCTTTAAACGAATATTCAAAAGAATCTGGTTTATAAGACGCAAAATGTTTTTCCAGTCTTTTAAAACCCCATGGCATTTCTTCGCATAATTTTAGAAGAAAAAAGACATAGCCTTCATTGCAAGCTCCACATGGGTCGTAATCATCGTATTCTCCCAAAAGATTGCACAAGTGCTTTAAGAACGAAGTCATTTTCTTTTCAGAGAGAGTTTCATCCGTCAGAATTTTCTTTACCATTCCTGCTGTGCGTTTTGAAAGAGTATTTGCATGACGAATTTTTTTCAGTCTTTTTCTGTACCACGGTAATACTTCAGCACAATACGGAAGTTTTTCCATGAATGCCCTTGTAAAATCATAATACTCAGGTGTCCAGCACAGTATTTTGAAGTTGTCAAACGTCCTTTGAATTACAAATTCTACATTAAAATTAATTTCTGTGTTTTCGGCCTGTATTTCTATAAGCACATTTTGCAAATCGTAGAACAGATACCCATATCCACGTTCATAATGGCCCCCAGAATATGAGAAATCTTCAGGGCTAGAAAGCCTTGTACATCCAAACTTTGAAGCGACCTCTAACTCTTCGGCAATTCTTTTGGAATTAATTTTTGCTCTGTCCTCTGAATAAAAATCAACAGCAACAAATAGTACTCCTCTATACTTCAATTTTTTGCAAGGAATAAAAGCGGCATGCTCACTGCCATACCAGCCGGTCTCATGTATCTTGGAAAAAATCTTTTTCAGGTATGAATCTTTTCTAAGAATTCTCTGTGCAAGCGGATTGCTTGGAACAAAATTTTCGGACACGGGGCAAAGCAGAATATCTCCCGAATCAGTAAGCAGATTTCCAAATCTGATGGTGCATAAAAAATCAGATGAAGATTTCCAAGAGTTAGGTTTAATGTCGTTTATGGCTGCTATAATCATAGAATACACCTATTTCCTAATTTTTTTGTGCCGGTCGTCGTGGTTTTCTAAAAAGTAATCTCGTAGCGGGGAAAGAATCCGTCCTCTTCCATGCGGACTAAATCCTCAAAACTGAAAGTATGGTCATCAATGAATACTGTGTGCATAAAATAGTTGAAGCGGACTTTTTTCTGCTCCTCATTGAAATGCCATGCATACACCTCAAAATTCCAGTTTAAATGCTC
>DGTW01000059.1 GCA_002393835.1 Treponema sp. UBA4326 | reverse complement strand
ACACGAGGGAAGCGGTCGAAAACCTGACTGATAGGAACCATTCGGATTTTCATGATACCTTCCTGCAGCTCGCCGGTGATTCGGCCAAGATTCTGGGTAGAAGAGTGGAATTTAGAATTCAAGTCCTTGAAACGATTTTCGAAGGCATCAAAGAAATTTGCGATATCACCGAATTCATTGGTAATATTCGTCTTGATATCCTTAACAGCAACTCCATTCTGAATTTCTTCAAGATACTGAGGAAGCTGCTCGAACATTCTGCGAACCTTCTCTTTATAAGAAGAATCGAGCGTCTGGAACTGAATGAGCATGTCAGCGAATTGCTGCTGGCTCTGGTTGAAAGAAGCTTTTGTGATGACAGTCTCTGAAACGAGGTTCATAAGATTGTCAACTCGCTTTGAGTCTACACGAAGGATTGTGCTCTGCTGGGCATGACCAGTAGCAGGAGCAGCCTTTGCGGCAGCTTTCGGAGCCTCTTTTTTTGCAGTTTCGGCAGAAGCTGCGGGAGCCGGAGCCGGACTTGCCGCAGGAGCCGGGGCTGCCACGGGAGCCGCTTTCGGAGCTTCTGCGACAGGAGCTGGAGCCGCTTCTGAGACGGCAGACTCTTTGGCAACAGCATTGTCGATATTTTTAGCATCTACGCTCAATGTTACGTCGTCAAGGAAGGCCGTATCCTCAAGCTCTTCAGCAGAATTTGAAGATGCGACGAAATAAGTTACATCCTTGTGGAATTCATCTTCGTAAAGGGCGTCAAAATCAGGAATAGTTTTAAGAACCGTACCACAAGCCTTGAGGGCAGCAAAAACCTGAATACCGCCAACGGAATTCATAGGGTTGCTCTCGTCAAAAGTGACAGAAACTGACCAAAGCTGCTGGCCAGCCTCACAGCCCTGTTTGAGCTCGGCAAGTTCATACTCGGACAAAGAAACCGTAGGAGCAGATGACTGAGCTGCTGAAGGAGCAGCCGCACTTGCCACCGGTGCACTTGGAGCCGGACTTGCAGGAGCTTTTGCCTCTCCTCCACCGGCTGCAATCATTCCGCGTATTTTGTTGGTAATCTCTTCTACGCTCTCACCGTAAACGGAGCCGTTTTTACGCTCCTCAAGCATGGCTTTTATTACATCGAGAGCCGTTAAAAGCGTGTCTACAATATCTTCTGTAACTTTGATTTTGTCGGAACGCACCTCATCGAGAAGATCTTCCATTGTATGAGCAAAATGCGCAATCTCACTGAATTCAACCGTAGCCGAATTTCCTTTGAGAGTATGTGCCGCGCGGAAAATTTCATCGATAGCGTCATGATTGGTTGGGTCGTTCTCGATTGCAAGGATATTGCTTTCAAGATTATCAACCATCATTTCTGACTCAGAGAAGTAGTCCTTCAAAAGTTCTTCATTAGTAGCGTCAAGATAATCACTCATATAATCTATTTTAACAGTTACTTTTCCAAAGTCAAGTAAAAAAAAAGATTATTTTAAAATTACTTAATTATTACCACCAAGAATCTCAGAAAGCATACAAACACCTTCTACCATGGCCTTATGTTCCTCTGGGGCTATGCGCGCATAAAGGCTGTCGGGCGTGTCATCAGGAAGGACAGGGACTTTTTTCTGCACGAGAATTTTACCCGTGTCGCAGCCTGAATCCACGAGATGAACGGTACAGCCGCTTTCCTTTTCGCCGGCTGCAAGGACCGCCTCATGGACATTGTGCCCCCACATGCCTACCCCGCCAAATTTGGGCAGCAGGGCTGGATGCAGGTTGATGATTCTTCCAGAATATTCCTCGATGATTTTTCCGCCAAGAACTGACAGATAGCCTGCAAGAACTATTGCGTCAATTTTGTGGCTCAGGCACAAGTCGAGGATTGCATCGCTGATTGCGATTCTTTTTGTGTCCCTGTCAGCTTTTTCGGCATTTTCTTTGCCAAGGACAGAATAGGGACTTCTTACTTCAGCTTGAATTCCAGCGTTTTTTGCACGCTCCAGGGCATAGGCCGACTTGGTATTCGATACAACCAACTCAATATGATATGGGCAGTCAGGATTAGCCTTCTCATAGTCGATTAAGGCCTGAAGATTCGTTCCACCGCCGCTTACTAAAACTGCAATTTTCATGTTTTTCATTCTACACCACCTAACAAGTTTATAAAATACCTGGCGACCTTATCGTTTGGCCGCCCTTCGCTCAGTTTTTTGAACATCAGCAAAGCCTTGCTTTTTTCATTTTTTTCCATATAATCCACAGCCGTATTCCAATAATTTGCATAATTCCAGAGTTTTTCGTCATCAGCCTGTCTGTCACCAAGAATTTCGCTGAGATAAACCGTCTCTTCAGGAATATCATAAAAATAACCCAGTCGCCTGATTATACATTCGTCGCGAAGATAATCTGCACATTGGCCGTTAAGCAGAATTCCCGAGCTTCCGTATTTTTTCGCCGCATCACGAAGGGCAATGGCTTTTTTCCATGAATCATCAGCAATTCTGAAAGATTTTTTTTCTTCAGAACCAAGGCAGGCTGCAAGAACACTTGATGAATATATTCCGATTCGGGTGGAAATTTTCTTTCCATTGTGATTCAAAATAAAAAAGGCCGTGTACAAGTCATCGCTCATTCCGTCAGGCTTAGGGGCACGGGGGTAGCGGGCAATATCCTCATTTATCGAAATATCACAGCTTTTCATTCCAAAAGCCGCCCGTAGGGCAAGCTCAGCATGTTTTTCAGAAGGAAGTGGCGAGCCAAAAATAGCTACAATCTCGTCATTTCTGTAAGACTCAACGATTCCCCCGAAACGATTTATCTCCTGCCTCTGGTTTTCAAAATAATAGTTCAAGAAGGCAAGAAGCTGATTTCCCTTTAGAAGCTGGCTCAATGCTTTGAAATTCAATATGGAAGAAGCCATGACAGAAGCTTCATTTTTCTGCCCGTCAAGTAAAATTCCTGAATCAGACAAATAAATTTTCTTCAGAAAGGACTGAGGCAGACATTGCAGGAAGGAATTTTTCAGCAAATTTTTTTCATTCACTGTTTTTCGCAGACAAAGAAAATTAAAAAATAAGGAAAGAAGAAGCAGTGTAAGAAGGGGAAGGGAAAAGCCCAGAAAAAGCCTGAAAAGGACGAAAGAACAGGCCATAATCGAAGAAGCAAGCAGAATCATCATCAGCGAGAAGAAAAGAAGCCATGGCTCTTTTTTGATTCTGATTGCGAAGATAACGAAAACAATTCCGAAGAAAAATGCAAGAAGAATAGAAGCGAAGTCTGGAATCTGGGAAATAAAATCTCCAGAGAAAATCATGTTTGCAAGAATGAAGGTCGAAAGAGTCTCTGGAAAGGCTGAATCAAAAGGTGACGGCGAAAAATCTACAGCTGAATCCGCCACAAGCGCAAAATAGCAAATAGAATCTCGCACAGCATCAGCTAGTTTTGCCCTCTTCGTTTCAAGATCGCTGAAAATACGGCGACAATCGGCAAAGGAATCTTTTATGAAGGCCTTCTGACTTTCATCAGCAAGGCTGTCAAAAAGCAATTTTTCCTCTTCTCCGGACAAAAAAGCCGACATGAGCATGTAAAAACGCCTTTTTTGAGAGACATAAAGAGAAAAGTCATTTTTTGCGGCAAGGGCTGAATCAAAAACAACAAGGGGACTCTCAGAATTTAGTTCTCCAAAAAGTCCGTGCTCATCCATTAAATGAAGATACTTGTGAAGGCTCTCTTCTTCCTTAGCAAGAGAGTAAAATTCAGAAAAAGGAATGGTGTCAAAATTTTTCCAAGACTTTTTTGGGTATTTCAGAAGAATTGAGCCATCGTCTGAGCGAGGAAGCCTAAGCGAGTCAATTTTTTCTCCGTTTGGAAGACCAAGCTTTTTCAGCACTATTGCCCCGTTTGTCACTTGGATTTTCTGAACGGAAAGAAAGCTGACCAAAGAAGCAAAGCCATAATCAGCTAAATATTTTCCGCTTTTACGAAAAAAAACATGCTTGGAATAAGGAAGATTCTCACGAAATTGCGAGAGACTGCCTGCATAAAAAGCCTGTCCGCTAAAGGTCGGATTGTAGAATGGAAGAAGTTTAGAGGAAATTTCAGGGCTTCTCGTGTCAGTGGCAAGATTTTTTTTAGCGGGAAAAAGAATTTTTATTCCCAAAAATGAGGCTTCCCTTTTTTGAACTGGCTCGTCTTTTTCACAAAGGGAGTCAATTTCGCTTACAGCATTTTTATAGCCGAAATCAGAAAGAACAAAAGAAGAACCAAGCTCCCTGGCACACAGAGCGGCCTCATCAAGTATAGAAGAATCAATGTAAGTCGAGCCGACTTCCTCAAAAAAACTGTCATCAGCGGTTACAAGGAGCATATTGACGGGAGATTTTTTTTCAGAAATAAAGCGCTGAAGATAAAAGGCGATTTTTTTGTCACAGGAAGAAAAAAGCAGTAATGAAGAAAGACCAACTGAAAAAATGATGGAGAATGGTCGGAGAAAGTTTTTCATGATTAGCTAAATTTTCGGAATAAATTCAGGCACAGTTTACCTTGGCAAAGGAGGCTCCATAACAGGAACCTCTTTCGCCAGGGATAAGATTTTTGCGTATTTTCTAGATAAGTTTTGTAGCTTCGTGGCTGCCCTTGAGGTCGTCGCCCAAATCTTTTGTTGCGGCCTCAACGTGACCGATTTTGTATGCCTTGAGAGGAGCGGCTCCTGCCTTTTTGTAAGGTTCTGTCTCGAAGCTTGCGGCTTTTTCGTTAAAGCGGGCAATGATTGCGTCGGCATCAGAAGCCTTTACAGCAAGGATAAAGCCGATTCCCATGTTGAATGTGCCCCAGACACCTTCTGAATCAGCACCACGGCGAATCAACTCATCGAAAATTGCAGGTTTTTCCCAGGAATCCTTTTTGATGACAGAAACGAGGTTCTTGCCTTTTGCGTACATGCGGGGAACATTCTCGTAGAAGCCGCCGCCAGTAATATGAACCATGCCGTGAACGCTCTCACCGAATACAGAAAGCACATCGATTACAGGGCGGACATAAATGCGGGTCGGAGTGAGCAGAACTTCACCGATTGTTTTTCCGGCAAAAGGCTCGTTGAAATCCTTTACAAGTTTTCGGACAAGTGAATAGCCGTTTGAGTGACAGCCGGTCGAAGAAAGACCGATGAGAACATCACCAGCCTCGATTTTTTCGCCGGTAATCATTTTTTCTTTGTCGCCCACACCAACGCCAAAACCAGCGAGGTCATATTTTCCTTCATCGTAGAAACCTGGCATTTCGGCAGTCTCACCGCCAAGCAGGGCACAACCGGTGTCAACACAGCCGTCAGCAATTCCCTTTACAAGCTGGCCGGCAACTTTAGCGTCGAGTTTACCGCAGGCAACATAGTCAAGGAAGAAAGAAGTCTGAACGCCAGAGCAGAGAATGTCGTTTACGCTCATGGCAACGCAGTCTATGCCGACAGTATCATATTTTTTGAGCTGAAAAGCGATTTCAAGTTTTGTACCAACACCGTCTGTACCTGAAACCATTACAGGATTTTTGATTCCCTTTGGAACCTCAAACATTCCGTTGAAACTTCCCAAGTCGGTGAGAAGACCAGGAATGCGGGTGCGTTTTGCATGAACTTTGTATTCGTTGACGGCATTGTAGCCTTCTTCAACATCAACACCAGAATCTTTGTAATTGACAGCCATAATTTGCTCCAAAAGGAATTAATTTGTAATAGCAGAATTATAGTGAATTCTACGAGTTTAGTCATCAGTTACGAGAGAAGAGGATGATGTGCTCTTTGAGGCAGGAGGATTTTCACATCAAATTTTACGATAAAAAATTCTATCATCAATTTAAACGAGGGATTAAAACAGGCAGTACCAAAATTCCAGAGAATTATATGGCATGCTATGCAAATGTTTATGAAAATAGCAAGGCATCAGGCTCATGGAAATATCTTGACACATACTCAGCTGACGAAGTAGTCGAAAAGTAGACATAAACACTATTTCGCTCATACATGTCTCAGGACAGGAGGAACACAGGAGTCGTTCAGGCTTCTGTGTTTTTTTGGAGATTTTTGTCTTCAATTCATGTTTCATTTGCGTTATAATTTTTTCTTACATGAAAAGCAAGCTACTCGTCCTAGTCCTGATTCTCTTTCCCTTTTCACTTTCTGCGCAACTTTTTCACTCTGAGAATCTTCACTTGAGCATCGAACCGACTTTTTCTTATTCAGCCGGAGTTTTAAACGAATCGATTTATCATTCACAGGAGACAAGCAAGAAAATCAGTCTTTTGGAATGGGAGAGAAAAGTATGGATGTGCGGCCTGAATATTGACGGAAGCTACGGAAAATTTCATTTAAAATCAGGATTTGAAATGTCGATTCCAACTTCAAGCGGTGAAATGCGGGATTCAGACTGGCTGAACTACTCTGATTATTCAATGAAGACAACTTATTCTGTGGGAACAAATTACGCAGACAGAAATTTTGATTCATTTTTTTCTTTCTCCTATGACTTTGAGCCTGTTACAGGCCTTTCACTTTCCCCTGAGGCTCAGGTTCAGTATTCCTTTGATTCTTTTCACCGGGAAAAAGGAGCAGAAGGATGGTACGGTCATTCTGATTACTCATTTGACGGAAAAAATCACTGGTGGTATGAAGATGAAGCCGCTCATTTTCCATCTGTAAATCCAGAGACAGGCAAGACTCGGAAACTTGCCGGAATTGATTATTACCGTCACAGCCTATATTTGTGGACCGGACTCTCCCTCGCTTTTCGTTTCAGACGCTTTCAAGCGGGCCTTTCCTTCCTTATAAGTCCATTCACCTACCTTTCAGCTGAAGACAGACACCACACGGCCGGAGACGACAATATTTTTCATGAAATTCAGGAAGACTACTTCACAAGCTATAAGCTCGGTCTCAGTCTGTCATACGAAATTTCTGAATATTTTGATTTGACTCTGAACGGAAGTCTTCTAATCGTAGGCGACATAAAGGGTGAATTATATGAAGGCTGGACGGAAAACAAATTTCAAGCGACCGGAGGCGGAAGTCAGTCAGGAACAATCCGCCTGGGCTGCAGAATAAAAGTCAGTGGTTAAATTATTTAAGGGCAGCAGTTTTTTTCTGAATTCCGCTTTCTGGCAAATTGAAGGAAAAAACAGAACTGGTATTTGCGATTGATGCGCCTGTAAGCATGAAAGATGATTTCACTGAAATTAGAAAAAACTGGTTCCCCAAATTTGAAAATAAGAGGCGAAATAGATTTGAAATATTGAAATTCTTGCTCTTTTTGTTATAATTATTGAAATAACTTTTAACTATTTATGCGAAATGATGTTTCAATTATAAAGGCGTTGCTTTTAACATCATCACGCTGAATAAGGAGTATTCTATGAAAAAGATTAAGAAAATCGCATTTGTTTCAGCTTTTGCACTCATTTGTGCAAGCGGACTTTTCGCATCTGGCAAAAAAGATGTTGAGGAAACAGCAAAAGAATCAACTGAGGCTGTAAAAGAAGCTGTCAAGGATTCGGCAGAGGCCGTGAAAGATTCTGCGAAAGATACGGTCAACGACACGGTGAAGTCTACCGAAGAAGCGGTAAAAAATGGAATTGATAAAGCCGCTGAAAAAGCAAAAAATATTGTTGATGGTTATAATCCTGATGCGAAATAATCCGAGTTTTTAAGGAATGCATGGCCTGAGAGTTTAAAATCTCAGGTCATTTTTTTATTTTTTTCATAAAAAAGCAGAGAAGCGAACAGCCCCTCTGCCTAAAAAATAAAATTAGATTTTGACTATAAACTACTCTTCTTCAAAGACGACAGCAGCACCAGAAACATCTTCAAGTTTGATAACACCCGAAGCAGTCTCACCATTGTAAACTGTTGTGTAGCGACCGAGTTTAAGCTGTGTTTGTTCAGTCAATTCTGTAACAAATGCAGGAACTGTCTGTTCAGAAGCGATAGATGTTGTACCAGCTGCGTCAAGAAATTGGATCGTATAAGAGCCATCATTATTGGCAATAGATTTTACAGTTACGCTCAATGCTTTCGCATCAGTAAGAGTTGCTGAAAAATCATCCCAAAAGCCTGAAGTCGGAATAATCTGTCTCTCATAACCTATATCAGATACAGCTGTAGAACCTGCATAAAGCGTTGTATAAAAAGCAGTTTCATTGTTGTAATTAAAGACACTACTTGGAACATTTTCACACCAAGAAACATATCTTTGAGCTGTACCAGATTTGTTATAACGGATACCAACAAGTCCGAATGTATAAAACTTTGGAGTAGCTCCAGCCTCAGTTTTAAGTCCGGCTGTAGTAACAGTATAAGTACTACCATCCTTTTTTTTCAATTCCGTTCCAGCCTTTACTTCAACTTCCTGCAAACCGAAAACATATCCTAAAGCGCAATTAGCACTATTATCACTGTTTTTCACAGTATCTGCATTGTTAATTGTGATCTTTGCAGTTGCACTGTAATGCTTTGTAGAAGTGGTTGAAAATGCACGATAATAGTTTCCTGACGTTCCATCGTGTGTCATACTGATGTTATCACCGCTGATTGCATTTTCCTCATCTTCTTCTTTTTTACAAGAAACAAAGCACAAAGAAGCCGCCAAAAGTGCGAATGCACCAACTTTAAGGAGTTTAGAAATTTTCATCATTTTAATCCCTCGTTTAAATTTAATAGTGTTTTGGTTCGCCATACGGCGAACACCTTAAAAAAAACTGTAACACAATCAGAAAAAAAAAGCTAGTTTTTTCTGAGAAAATATTAAATTTATTTTAGGTTTCTGCCGATAATCTTAGGTTATGCACATCATCTATGGGTAATGAAAGAGCATCCGAGATTTGTTCCGGGCTAAGCCCCATTTTCACTAATTTCTGCACGGAGGCGGCAAGCTTTTTTTCCCTGTCGTGAAGGAAGGCTTTTTTCTGCATTATTTCTTCTTCTAGCTGCATCAGTTCTTCTTTTTGCTGCCGGAGCTTTTCTTCTTCTTGTTTGCGTCTTTCGTCTTCCTGCCTGCGCCTTTCGTCTTCCTCTGCTCGTTTTTCGTCCTCAATCCGTCGCTTTTCGTCTTCCTTTGCTCGCTTCTCGTCTTCAATCCGCCGCTTCTCGTCTTCCTTTGCTCGCTTCTCGTCCTCAATCCGTCGCTTTTCGTCTTCTCGCTTGCGGGCGTTAAGCTCAGTTATTCTGTCACGCTCGATTCCTTCAATCTGTCCCTGTATAATCCATCTCCAGCGATCCATACTGATTCCTTTTAGGGTTGATTCTGCTTTCATAATTCCCTCCTCGCTTTTGGACAGAGCATTTATCAGATCTTCCTTATCAGGATTATCTGCTTCCTGCAAAAATTTACACCATTTGACCAGGCTTGGCAAGTTTTTGAGCTCGCTTAAATTATTTATTTCAGGAATTTTAGGAAGTTCCATAAAAATCACATTCAGTATGCCAGCAAGCTTAGCCCCGTCTTTTTCATCCGCCATGATATAATGATGGAAAGGCTTATCGTTGGATTTATCATAACAAAAATTCAGGACGGAAATCTGATATGCCTCAGGGACGACATTCCAGTCATCCCCGGTCTCTACAGCAGAACTCACGAGCCTGGAAACATAATATTCAGCCCTTTTTCCGTAATCATAGGCTTTCTCAAAGCCCTGCATTTCTATTTGGGCACAGGTTTCATCCTCAAAAACGCAATTGATGTCATAGCTGATACCACGCTGCAAGTCAAACTGTTTGGGATTCTCGTTTTCAATGACGCTTACTTTTTTAATTTTGCGGCCTATAGCGGCGGTTAGGAAGGACTTGAGAGCATCACGAGAGTCTCTGGTATTTTGCGTAAAAATCGCCTTGAAATTTACATCAAGGCGAGGATTGAGGACTCTGAATTCTTTTGATTTCATAGGCAAAACTCCTTTTTTTCGTTCTGCCTATTTATTCGCTTTAAAAACCGATTTTCGGCAACTTCTAAATATAATTTTTTGTTATATTTAGGAATTTTCAGAAAACTCTTTACAATTCCACATCAAGTCCTGATGATGCGGCATCATCAGCAAGTTTTTTGCGGAAAGCCTGGAGTTTTTCTTTGAGTTCAGGATACTTAATGGAAAGAATCTGAACTGCAAGATAGGCCGCATTTTTTGAGGAATTGATTCCAACAGTGGCGACAGGAATCTGAGGAGGCATTTGAACGATAGAAAGGAGAGCGTCCATACCGCCCAAACCGTTTGATTTTCCAGGATTGATGCACTCCAGGGGAACGCCGATTACAGGAAGAGTCGTGGCTCCTGCAATTACGCCAGGAAGAGCCGCTGCAAGGCCTGCACCCGCAATAATCACTTCGCATCCGTCCTGCTCCACCTTTTTGACAGTCTCGTGGAGGAGAGCACCGGCCCGGTGAGCCGAAAGGATGTAAGCCTTATAATCAACGCCGAACTCTTTGAGAACATCGGCTGCCTTTTTCATTGTCTCTGTGTCTGATTTTGAACCGAAAAAAATCGCTACTTTCATATTTACCTCGCAGAAAAAAGAATAGCAAAAAAACTGAAATTTGAAAACGGTAATCAGAAAATTTCGCTTTCTTTTTCACCACTTCGGGCTTATACTTTAACTATGCCGATGATTTCAAATCAGATGAATGTTTTTTGCGAGATTCACTTTATTTTCCGAGAGAATTCCATCATTTTGCAGGGGGATTCTCTGCCAGATGAGAGCGTCGTCCGCAAGTGTCTCGAAATGAATGTAGCCGAAGACTGGTTCGCCGAGATGGAATACGGCTACTCTGCCCTTCTATTGGAAAAAAGCTCACCAAATCCGGCCGGCTGCACCGACATCCCCTTAAGGGAATTTTTCCACAAAATGAAGGCCATCGACAGAATTGACGAGTTTATGAGCATTACTGACGAAAACAAAAAAATCTCAGGAGCTGAACTGGCAGGACTAGCCGCCCGGGCCAGGGGCCTGCTTAATTTCAAGAACGACAAGCGATTCTGCGCAAAATGCGGCGCCCCGCTGCAGGACGACCTTTATTTTACGGCAAAGACCTGCATTCATTGCGGTAAACAGTATTTCCCGCAGCTGGAGCCGGCAATAATCACGCTTGTCAGCAAGGGCGATGAGATTCTTCTTGCCCAGCACAAGAACCGTGGAGACGGAATGTATTCCTGTATCGCAGGCTTCGTCGAGATGGGAGAGACAATCGAAAATGCCGTCAGGCGGGAAGTTCTCGAAGAAACGGGTCTTAAAGTCAAGAACATCCGCTATGTTGGAAGCCAGGCATGGCCCTTCCCGGATCAGCTCATGCTGGCCTTCCGAGCCGAATACGAAAGCGGAGAAATTGAGATTCAAAAAACTGAGCTTTCAGATGCCCAGTGGTTTAAGCGGGACAAGCTGCCAAAAACACCGGGACCGGGAAGCGTGGCACACAATCTGATTAACGGGGAATTCGACTAGGGCGCATCCCTTCGGGTCGCTATGTCCGCCCTTCGCTAACGCTCATTGCTACGCTGCGCTTCGCAACTTCGGGGCTACCAGCGCTTGCGCATCTCACAAAAAAGGCTGCCATTGCAAAAACGGCAGCCTTTTTCATCATCAGAAATAAAAATTAGTTCTCGAAGTGGTATTTCCAGAATACAGGAATGGCGATTGACCAGTCCTTGTCACAAGTAGCGATATTGAATTCGCATCCAAGGGTATTCTTTTCGTTTGCCTCGTACTCAAGGCCGAAAGCTCCGAAGAGGATTGTTTTATTTGTGTCATTCTTAGATTTGAGGTCTGAGAGGATTTTGCCTGTTACTGAAGCTGTAAGTTTGTCTGCAAGTCCGAAAGAAATAGAAGCTGCAGAATACAAGTCATAGCTGTCGAAAGGATCATCGTCAATGATGACGACAGGCTCATCATCGCTCATGTTGTATGCGATTTCAGCTGCAATGCCGAATTTCTCAAAATCAAGAGTTGCATAGGCACTGAGAAGATTTTTGTAGGAAACATCAGCCCCGATATCACCGAGTGAAATTGTATCTGCATCAGCAACAATAGTTCTGTATTTTTCTGAGTGAGCGAAACCAGCACCTACTGTAACGGCCTCTGAAACTCCGAAGAGAGTCGGAAGATTGATGTAAGCTCCAATCTGTCTTTCGTCGCTGTCGGCAACATCCTGAACAGAGAAACCAATCTGGAAGAGCTCCTGTCCGTAGATGGCACCGATTCCAAAATCAAACTTGTCGCTTTCATCTTCATCTTTGTCGCCATTGAAGTAATTCTTATCTCCCCAGTCAGAATCCATATCGAATGGAGCCGTAACACCAAGACGAAGGCCTTCAACCGGGCGGAGAGTAAAGGTCAGACCGTCGCTTCCGATGTTACCAGCGTTGATGTTGTCATCATAAACCGGGAGATATGAACCGTCTGAGAAAATTCCGGTATGAAGGCTCAAAGTTGCAATTTCAATAGGGCGGAATTCAAGATACCAGTCCTTGAGACGCCCATCAAGACCATAATGATCATTATCGTTGTCATCAAAACGAACATCAGCCTTAATCATAGCGTCAACACGGTCAGTGAAGACTTCAAAATACATTCGGTTTTTGATTCCCATGAAGTCAGTCACAGACTCAGAATTTCCGTCATCATCGCGGCCATTATCATAATGATCGACGAAAGCATCTTCCTCATACAACTTGTTGTAGAAAGAGAATTTTACATCTGCACTCGCAAAGCCCAGGGCAAGAGCAAGTACAGCCATAGAAGAAAGAATCTTTTTCATATAAGACCACCTTTTTTTAACTTTTGTTAGCTTTTTCTAACTTTATTTACCACAAGTTAATATTTCCATAGTTTTTTGTCAACTACCTTTCATTGATTTTTTCTTGAAAATTCTGACATTTCGTATTTCTTTTCGCATCTCATGCTCTTTTTGTATTTTTTTGGAATTCATTTCATTTTTATTCTTTTTTCACTATAATTCTCGCATGTCTAAAATTTACTTTACCCGCCATGGTGAAACGGTAACAAACACAAAGAAACTTGTCTGCGGGGCAAGGGAAACTGAACTAACCGAAAGAGGCCACGAACAGGCAATCGCCCTCGGAAAGGAACTTAAAGAAAAACTGGAGAGTGGAAAAGTCAAAATTGATAAAATCTACTGCTCTCCCCTCTCTCGGGCAAAACTCACTGCCCTTCACATATCTGAAATCACGGGACTTTCCCTTGAAGAGGAGCCTCTTCTTATAGAAAGAAATTTCGGTGATTACGAGGAGCATTGCAGGGAGGAGCCGGAATTCAGGGCTTCATTAAAGACTTTCGCCATGTCATACGGACGAAAATCCGGGGGCGAGTCAAACATGAGGACAGCTCAGAGAATCTACAATGTTCTCGACAGGCTGACCGCACAAAGCAAGGCCAGGGGCGAGACTTATCTTCTGGTGGCTCACAACGGACTTGCCAGGGTGGTCAATTCATATTTCTACGACATGACAAATGAAGAATTCGGGGATTTCGGAATCACAAACTGCCAGCTTTTGGAATATGAATTTTAAATTTCTCACAGAGCTTCGGAGCGCACAGAGAGTTATTTCTCTGTGACCTCTGTGTACTCTGTGAGGAATTTTCGATACAATAAAAATAAACAGGAGTTTAAAATATGAAAGGATTTGAAATCGGACAGGAAGTCGAGACTACGGTCGTTCAGATTTCCAGCGATACAGTTTTTATTGATTTGGGATTGAAAAGCGAAGGCTTTGTTGATAAGGCTGAGTTTTTGGACGCAGACGGCAAATGCACAGTAAACGAAGGCGACAAAATCAAGGTTTACTTTGTCTCATCAAACAGGGACGAGCTTCACTTCACCACAAAACTGAAAGGCGAAAACGCTGACAGCAATGTCCTGGAAAGCGCCTACAACTCAGGCCTGCCTGTTGAGGGCAATGTCACTGCAGAAATCAAGGGCGGCTTTGAGGTCAAAATCGGAAGCAGCCGGGCTTTCTGTCCTTATTCGCAGATGGGCTACAAAAACCGCCTTGAACCAGCCCAGTATGTCGGCCGAAACATGACCTTCGTCATCACTGAGTACAAGAACGAAGGCAAAAACATCATCGTCTCAAACCGAAAAATCGAAGAAGAGGCAGAAATTTCAAAAGTCAATTCTCTCTCTGAAAAACTCACGGTGGGTTCGGTCGTCAAGGGAACCGTAAAATCAATCCAGAGCTACGGAGCCTTCATTGACTTGAACGGATTCCAGGCCCTGCTTCCAATCTCAGAAATCTCACATGCCAGGGTAAGTGATGTAGCATCAGTTTTGAGCGAGGGTCAGGAAATCGAGGCAAAAATCATCAAGGCTGAATGGAACACGGCGAAGCCAGAGAGGTCAAAAGTCTCTTTGAGCATGAAAGAGCTTGAGAAAGACCCATGGGACGAAGTTTCTTCTATAAATATTGGAGACAAATTCACTGGAAAAATCGCAAGAATCGCCCAGTTCGGTCTTTTCGTAAACCTGCGCCCCGGAATCGACGGTTTAGTTCATGTCTCACTCCTGCGTGATGTGAATGATAAGACAAACCTCTCAAAGAAGTTCAAGGTCGGCGACACAATGGATGTAATCGTCCAGAAAATTGACGCGGCAGAAAAGAGAATTTCCCTGGCTCCAGCCGGAGAAAGCGACGAAGAGGAAGATGACGCCAGCGAATACCTGAAAAAGCAGGATAAGGCTGATGACGGCTTCTCGTACAGTCCATTTGCGGCCTTAATGAAAAAGTAAAACTGCCGCACGGATGCGGCAAAAAGCAAGTTGACCGCGAGTTTTTGCCTGTCAAAAACTCGTCGCGACAGGAGGTCGCAGTTTGCAACTTTATTAAAGAAATAAATTTGCCGCACGGACGCGGCATAAGGCAAAATAGTCTGCGAGTTTTTGCTTGTCAAAAACTCGTCACGACAGGATGTCGTAATTTGCTGCCTTAATAAAAAAATAAATCGCCGCACGGACGCAGATGTGGTTAAAAAAAAGGTGGCTTCGCTTGAAGTCACCTTTTTTAATTAGCAGCAAGATTTTTAATTATTTAATGTCAATTTCGAAAATGTACATTCCGCCGCCAGAAGAACCGCGAACGATGTATTCACCGTCTGCTGGAATGGTAACTGTTCCAGAAGCGAGCTTCGGAGAATCGCCGTTCCATGCCGGAACAGTAATCGAGCCAATTTTTTTTGTCTGCTTGTCAAACGGGCGGACCGTTATAGCGCGAGAGTCTGTTTTGCTTCCGCTTGTAGCAACTACAGTTACGACATCACCTTTTTTTGCAGTGAAAACAATACCATCAGTGATACCTTTTGTCTCGATTCGCTTTTTATAAACTTTGTCGCCGTCTTTTATCGGAGAAGCTGATTTATCAGAAACAACGATTTTTTTCTCGATGTAGTACCTGAAATCACCTTTGATTGTTGCATTGTTTTTTGCCTCTCCTACGGCACAATCATCAGCCTTAAGATTTCCAGCGGCAAAAGCAGAAAAGGCCATTGCCAGCAAACAAGAAATTACCAATACTTTTTTCATTTTCTACCTCCAAGTAGCTTTCAATGAATAATACCATATCTGAAAAATAAAAATCAGATATTATTTTTTACGATTCCGACACTGAAAAAAGAGCCGGACTTGCAAGCTGTCGGCATTATGCCAAGCATACTGCCAGACACGCCTGCATTGAAAAACCACTGAATGCGGGCAAAGTTACCTTATGCCTTAAAGTCGTCCAGCCCGGCCAAATCAAGAGTGCTGAACAAATCGTCAATTGTCTCACGGCGGCGGATTTCCTTAACAGAGCCGTTTTCCCGGAGCAAAAGCTCACCGCAGCGAAGCTTACCGTTGTAGTTGAAGCCCATAGCCCGGCCGTGAGCACCTGCGTCATGGATAATCACCAGATCGCCCATGTCAATTTTTGGCAGGGCGCGCTGAACTGCGAATTTATCGCAGTTTTCGCAGAGAG
>DGTW01000372.1 GCA_002393835.1 Treponema sp. UBA4326 | reverse complement strand
TCCGCGGCAGCACAAAACGAATGTTACCGTAAGTCGATTTACTCCTTTGCGCCATTTTTACTGCAAACGCCTCTCAACGTATCTCAACTTTAGTTACCCTTATTTTTAAAAAATTACTTTAAAAAATTTTAATATTGATTTACAATAAATGATACATCGCTACGGAAGAATATGAGAACTCTTGAAGTCAAAATCGCATATCTTGATGAAAATCTCAAAATAATCGAAAGAAACAAGGAATTTTACTCAACTTTCGAAAAAGTTGGCTTCATTTATACTTCCATAACTGATGTGGTTTTCCCGAAACACAAGGCAGACCTGCTAAAATTCATCAAAAGTGGCGATTCAAAAGATATTGTAGCCTTCAAATTTAAGGAAATTTCCGGTGAATACAAATACAACATTGTCACAAAGGCAAAAGAAGACTTCCGCTGCCAGAATTTAACCGTTCTCAAACTAATAGATATTTCAAATGCTTTTAAAACTTTTAGCGAGGCTGAATTCTACGAAAAAAAAGTAGCCCATGTTCTCTCGCTCACCAGTGAATATCTCTTTTCTTATCAAAAGTCCACCAACAACTTTACGATGTACAACTACATTCAGAACAAGAGAGTCACGGTCTACAATCAGGACATCGATGCATGGAAAAGTCAGGTTATCACAGACGGCTTTATTGCTGAGTCTGATGTCAAAGAATTTGAAGGCAAAATCGAAGAATTAAAAGAATGTAACGAAATTTTCTGGGCAAGGTTTGTCTGTTCCCTTCGCTCCAACAAAAGCGTCTTTGAGCACATGAGCCTTAAAGCCGTCAAGTTCATCGACAATGGCGAAGTCTACATGCTGGGACGAATGCTCCCAGAAATCGTAATGAATCAGTCTGAAAAATCGGCAATGTTGCTCCAGGAGCTAAAATTCGACGCACTGACAGGCGTTTTCAACAAAAAGGCAATCTCAGACCTTGCCCAAAAGAGATTCGTTACTGGCGCAAAAGAAAATGCCCTTCTCGCCATCGTCGATTTGGATCACTTCAAGCCTGTAAACGACGCTTATGGCCACCTTGCAGGCGATAAAGTTCTTGCAAGAGCCGGTGAAATACTGCGCAACATACTTGGCGAAGACGGCGTAATAGGCCGATATGGTGGCGACGAGTTTCTTATCATTCTCGAAGACATGCAGGAAGAGACTGTTTTCCGCGGAATATTCCGTACGATTAACAACGACATGAGGCTGGCCTTCGAAGACATGTTCCCTGACATCAAGGTAACTGTTTCAATCGGAGCGGCAAGATTCCCGAAAGACGGTTCCACATTCGATGAACTTTTTAAAAAAGCCGATTTCTGTCTTTACAGGGCAAAAGACAAGGGGCGGGACAGGTATGTTTTCTTCCGTGAAGACTTGCACAGCGAGCTTTATAAAAAAGCCTGTGAAGCAAAGACCGAAGGAATCAAATATGATGTAAGGGAAGTTCGGGAACTAAAGAGCATGTCCAGCTTCCTCTTGAACCTGAGCGCATCAACAAAAAGTGCGGCGGAGACGGTTCTTGGTCACATGCTTAAAACTTACAACCTAGACTCAATAAACATCTACTATGGCGAGGCCATGGAGCGCAAATTCTGCCTCGGCCAGAAGTCAGATTTGCTTTCAGAAGCCCGCTATGTTTACTCCGACATATTCAAAAATGCCTTGGGCTCACAGGCCTTCATCAGAATTGATTTTACCACGGAAGTTATATCACCAGATTTCGGAAAAATTTTGGATGAAAGAGGAGTCAAATCTTCCATTCAATGTGTCATCGGCTCACCAGAAAACCCTCTTGGTCTTATCACATTCGACCGTCTAAAAGAAAGCGCTCTCTGGGCAGAATACGAAATGAATTGCTGCATCATGGTTGCCGCAGCCCTCAATCTTCTTCCAGAATCAAAAATCAAGCTTCTCTTTATCTAATATAAACTCACCTGGTAATATTTTTCAGCCACTTTCCAGACTGAACTCGAATTACACCGCAAAGCGTTTTCAGGACTTGCTCGCTTTCAAGGCAAAGCAAAATCGTCCAGGGCGGCAATTTCCATACAAATGTCGCCAGAAGCCCCAGCGGAATTGCAAGCAACCACATCCAGCCGTTATCGATGATTGAGGCAAAGACCGTATCCCCGCCGCTCCTACAAACGCCGACAATAATCAGCATGTTAAAAGCTCTGAATGGATAGGTCGCCATGAGCACATAAAGCATTGACTGCGTAATCCTAATAATGTGAGGCTCAACATTGAATATGGCCGGAAGTGTCATGGAAATTGGGAAGAGGAAAAGACCAATAAAAGCTCCCATTAAGGGGAAGAACCAGCAGTACCTGTGGGTATAAGCCCTTGCCCCATCTTCTTCGCCAGCACCGATTTTCTTTCCCAAAATGATGCCTGACGCACTTCCCATTCCGATGAAGAATACCCAAGTTAGCTGACTTACCGTGTTCATAATGCTGAAGGCCGCAAAAGAATCTGTCCCGGCATGGGCAAAAATTGAATTCTGTGTGGTGATTCCAAGCCCCCAAAGCGTTTCTGAAAGAAGCACGGGCGTTGCGATTTTCAGCAGTTTTATGACAAATTCCTTGTCAAAAGCAAAAAACTCCCGAATTTTTCCCATAACCTCAAATTTTCGGCAGATTCCCACAGACAGAGTGATAATCATTTCTATTGCACGGGAAATCACTGTGGCAAGAGCCGCACCCCGAACGCCCAGTCTTGGAATTCCAAGGGGAGAAAAACCGAAGATAAAAATCGCATTAAGAATGACATTTGTGACAAAAGAAACAGCCGTCGTAACCATAGGCAAGACGACATGCTCCGTGCTTCGGAAAGCCATCTGACAGGAAAATGATATTGCAAGGAGAGGATAACAAAAGGCGACAATCTTAAGATAAGCCACACCACCGGAAACTACAGCCTCGTCCTTTGAATAGAAGGAAAGAAGTCGCTCAGGGACAAAAACAGAAGCAAAAAGAAAAAGAAGGGAGACAAGGAAGCAAAAGAGCAGCATGATTCCAAAGGCTTTCCTGATTCCCTTAAAATCTTCCGCACCCCAATACTGCGAAATGAAAATTGATGCCCCGGAAGAAACGCCGAACACGACCATATTCAGCATGAAGAAAATCTGGTTTCCCAATCCAACTGAAGCTATTGCCACTGAACCAAGCCGCCCGACCATAACGGTATCAATCATGTTCACGAAAGTCTGCAAAAGATTCTGCAAAATTATCGGAATTGCAATAGAGAAAAGTGTTTTGTAAAAACCGTTCAACAAATGTTTGTTCATAAAAGCCCTACAGGATGTAGGGTAAAAGTAAAGAGAGAATTTTCGTTCGAAAATTCTCGTACGAATCCGAAAATCCACGGATGGATTTTCGGTTCGCTAGTTTCTGAAAGAATGAATCGGAGCCGGGATTCTTCCGCCACGGTTGATGAAGTCCGCACAACTGAATTTACTTACCGGCATGACAGGGCAGCCGCCCAAAAGTCCGCCGAACTCAATCCAGTCGCCGGCTTTTTTGCCTGGGGCCGGAATAAGGCGCACTGCCGTAGTCTTGTTGTTAACCATACCGATTGCAAATTCGTCTGCCATAATGCCGGAAATCGTTGTTGCCGGAGTGTCGCCGGGAATAGCAATCATATCAAGGCCGACCGAACAGACTGTCGTCATGGCCTCGAGTTTTTCGAGGCAGATTGAACCTTGCTTGACAGCGTTAATCATGCCCTCGTCTTCAGAAACAGGAATAAATGCGCCGGAAAGACCGCCAACGCTTGTTGAAGCCATTACGCCGCCTTTTTTG
>DGTW01000080.1:2596-3602 GCA_002393835.1 Treponema sp. UBA4326 | reverse complement strand
TGCTCACTGCTATCTGCTCACTGCTGCCTATAATTTTGCTGACATCTTGCGGCTCTTCTTCCCCTGTCGTAATCTGGACAGACCGGCCGGAAATGGTTTCTTATGTCGAATTTTTCAATGTCGCCCAGAACAAGGCCAAGGCCGTGGTCGTTTATAAAGAAAAACTTGCTTCATCCCTGCCACCAGCTAAGGACGAGCAGAACCCGGATATCGTAATCGGCTCCTTTTTGCGAAATTCCCGCATCAAAAAGAATTTCGCATCCCTTGACCGTGTCTTTAACCGCCGGGGCATAAATCCTGATTCAATTTACGCTCCTCTCCTTGAATATGGCAAAATCAACGGACGGCAGTATTTGATTCCACTGAGCTTCAATATGCCCATGATGATTTTTGCCCAGAAAAACCATGACTTGATTCCAGAGAGCATGACCATCGACCCTGACAGAATTCGGGACTCCGCCTCTCTTTTTAACCAGAAGTCAAAAGAGAATGTCTTTTTGAGAATGGGCTATGCGCCTTCATGGGATGCGAATTTTATCTTCCACATGGCAAAAATGAACGGAATCGACTTTAGCGAAAAAGGAAATGTCTTTTCATGGAATGCCTATTCTCTTGCTGACACAATCGAATACACAAAAAAATGGTCTCAGGACAAAAATGGCGGCACAAGTCAGGAACAGGATTTTGCCTTTAAATATCTATATGCTCCTTCTTATAAGCTGGTTAGTTCCGACAGATGCCTATTCGCTTACATTAAGAGCGACGATTTTTTTAACATTTCCAGCGAGCAGACTGAAAACATTGCATTCCATTGGCTTGGCAAGGGCGATAAAATCTTTGTCAATGATGACATGACCAGCCTGGGCTTGTACAGAAAGACAAAAAACTCCCACTCGGCATACGAATTCATAAACTGGTTCTTTTCTGAGGCAACACAAAAAAATCTGCTCGAAAGAGCTTTTCGAATGGATTTGGATACTCAGACTTTTGGCATTTGCAGCGGCTT
>DGTW01000080.1:0-2516 GCA_002393835.1 Treponema sp. UBA4326 | reverse complement strand
AACGAGCGTGTTTTCCCAAGTTTTTACAAGACTCTCCTTGGAAAAATGCCTGCTGAATCCAACCTTGTCGCCCCCCTGCCTCTTCCCAGCCGATGGGAAAGCCTGAAGGAGAGGGTTATCATTCCTTATCTGTCTGAAGTCACAAGTACGGACAGTACTGTGGCAATCAAGTCCATGGACGAGAGAATAGCCGCCTGGCGAAATCAGTTCAACTAGCCTTTTTATAGCAAATCTGGGCCATAGTATCTTATTTTCCTAATATCTTCGCCTCAAATTCCGATAATCTAAGTAGATAAAATGTCAGGTGGGAGCGCAGAGGTGAGATTATGTTAAACGGAATTTCATTGAACGCAAATAGTTTTAATTATTCGGGTGTTGTTTCCTCTAGTGGTCATGGAAAACTCTATGTACCCGTCGCACAGTCAAATGTAATATATGCTCATTTTGATCATGTCACTGGAGTCGCTGCAAAACCAAATCAGCAGGGTGTCTCAATCTCAAAAATACAGATTCTTAATTCTCTTTTGAATCAGCTTATCTCCATGAAGAATAAGCCAAAACTGGATGCGAAGGCGGAGGAAATGTCTGATTCCCAGCTGGATGCCCTTATTCAGAGTACCCAGTCAAAGATTCAGACCAATGTGCAGATTGCACAGGCAACCGGATACGGCCTTGCGGGGGCTGCCCCTCAGTCAGGAGCTATCTTTAGTCTGGACGCTTAGAAACAAAAATACTTCCGTGTATTTTTGTTTCTTTGCTTTTTCCCTGCATCCATGCAGGGCTTTTTTTTTACGCCCACAAAAGCCACAATACGATTGCGGCAGCTGCTGTCGTAATCAGGGTGAAAGTGCCGCCCAGTTTGAGCCATTTTCCGAAGCTCATGGGGTAGCCTTCTTTTTTGACGATTCCCATTGCGACGACATTTGCGCTGGCACCGAAAGGTGTTAGGTTTCCGCCAAGGCATGAGCCGATTAAGAGGGCGAAAAGGAAGAGTTCCCGGTTGATGCCCATGCTTTCGGCCATGTTTCCCGCTACAGGCAGCATGACGATAATGTAGGGAACATTGTCAACGAAGCCAGAAATAAAGATTGACACTGCGAGAATCAGAATGAAGCCCGCCAGTTTGCTTCCGCCCGTAATTCCTGCAAGGAAGTCAGCGAAGTCTTTTAAAAGTCCTGTTTCGCTGATGGCACCAACAACCACGAAAATTCCGATTAAGAATGCGATTGTCTCCCAGTCAAGCCCCTTGATGAGCTCCCAAGTTTCGCCTTTTGTCTTTTTCTGGGAGAGAAGGTACCAGAGAATGCCCGTAAATCCCAGGAGCATGACATAGCCGCCGGAAAGGAAGGGAATTTCTTTTGGAATGAAGGAAATTGCCGCAAGTCCGAATATGAGGGCGAGAAGAAGAATTGCCGGAACTACAGAAATAATGGGCTCTCCTTCAACCTCAGTTTTGTCACGGAGTCGGGCGAAAACAGCATAGAAGAAGAGACATCCTGCCAAAAGGCCTGTCTGAACAACGAAGAAGACTGAAAGGCGGCCAGAGTGAATGAAGAAGTCGTTGAAAGTGTAGCCTGCGTAGCTTGCGAAAATCATGCTCGGAGGGTCACCGACCAGGGTTGCAGTTCCCTCCAGATTTGACATAACTGCAAGACCGACCATGAACATCGTGGGGTTCATCTTAAGCTTCTTGCAGAGGGAAAGGGCAATCGGTGCCATTACAAGAACGGTCGCAACATTCTCGACGAAAATTGAGATGATGCCGGTCATTGCCAGAATGAGGACGATTGCGATTCCAGTTGATGGGCTTACCTTTACAATCCAGTCGGCGATTTTTGCCGGAACTTTTGAATAAAGGAAGAGGGCGGCAACAGTCATGCTGCCCACATAAATCATAAGGACATTCCAGTTCACGAGGCTAGAAAAAGCGTGGCTGAGGGCGTAAAGCCTGCCGTTGCCTGTGGTGAAAATTGCTCCCGGAAAGGCAATTCCCAGGATAATCACGAGAATTGCAGCTGCTGTCGTAAAAATTACCTTTTTGTCCTGTTTTGCGATTACAAAGGCATACATGGCCACTGCAATGGCAAGGACAATCCATTTTAAGTTTTCCATGACGGTTAGTATATCTGATTTCTTTTCCCCTCTCAACAGGAATAAAAGATTGTATGTAAATTCTGCGTTAAATCGTCTTTCCTTCCACTTTCACTTTGCCGATAATCTCAATATGAAAAAAAAGTTCCGTGTTACTTATAACGCTCCAGTTACCCTTACTTTTGCCATCCTTTGCGTTCTGATTCTTTTGTTAAATGATTTTCTTTTGGGAAAGCACCTTATTCCGGCAATTTTTACGGCCCCGGCCAGAATCGGAAGTCAGGGCGGCTTCAATTACAAGAATGTTTTTGACTATTTCCGCCTTTTTCTCCATGTTCTTGGTCATTCTGACTGGAATCATCTCTTGGGGAATTTTGCCTTTATCCTTTTGCTGGGCCCTCTCATGGAAGAGCGCTACGGCTCAA
>DGTW01000121.1 GCA_002393835.1 Treponema sp. UBA4326 | reverse complement strand
GCCGGAACATTAGCAGTATACGAGCCGTTGCTTCCGTAAGACATGGCGATTCCGTCGCTAGCATTTTCGCTAGACCGCAAGCTGATAGCAAGGTCGTCATTATTCCATGTTGATCCGTCTTTTTTGACAGATACTGTAGCAAGGTAAGTCGCCGTGTCTACTGATATGATTTTTGATGATTCTTTTCCGTTGACCACATAAACAGTTTCTGTATGGCTGGTAACGAAAGCATCGGAAGCATCATACATATAGAAGACAAGATACTTTGACTCGCCAGAAGCAAGGGAATCCGCTGTGTAAGTGACAGTTGTATATCCCGAATTGCTCGTTGTGTCGCTTGCAAGTAACTTCGCTTTATCAATTGCCGGTGCTGCAGTCAGCAGTGCAAATTCTTCAGGAGTGTAAAGGACTGCATTTACCTGAGTTACCGCAAGTTCAGATGATACTTTAAGGGTAACAGACAGGTTTCCGCTTCCACCAGTTGCAGCTGTAAGTTTGATGCTGATAGAAGGACTAGTCGAAATATCAACGGATTTTGCGCTTCCAGTCAAAATTGCCGTGACGAAGCCCGTGTCAGTTTTTGCATAGCCGTTTACGGTAAAATCGTAAGTACCAGCTTCCAAAGTCAAGGAAAGTTTTGAATCACTGAGCGATACACTTTCAATTGTCGCTGTCTCTGCCGAAGAAGCCCTGTACGAAAGGCGATAGGCATATTCAGAAAGATTGACCTTAGGCAAAATCGTACGGGAAGGCGTAGTCAGATTTAGAGTAACTTTAATGTCTTTTCCAGAAGCTGCTGCAAGCTCTTCCTCTGAATCTACCGAAAAATTGTTACATGCGGCAATGGAAAGGATTGTCGCTGCCGCAAAGAAAGTTTTTATCGCTTTGAATAAAATTCTTTTCATTTTGTTCCCCCTACTCGCTCACCACGAGGGTATAATTTGCCGAATAAACGAGGCCTGTACTTGCTTCTGTAGCCGTTACAAGAATAGCATGGCTTCCAGCCGAAAGTGAAGAAACCGAACATGAATTCGTGACAGACTCCTGCTTAGCCAAATCAAGTCGCCATTCGTAAATGTAAGAGTCATTCGCATCCGGTGCCATGGCCGTGAAGGTGTAACTTCCGTTTGATTCAGACATAATGACTGATAAATCTTTGTCACCGTTAAGGAAGGTAAGTGTAGAAGTGACATCGATATTCTCAACAGGAACTGGGAAAGTCGCAAGATGAGAAGATTCGCTTCCATACAGGCTGATTATGTCTGCACGGGTAACATTTGTGACAGAAATCTTTTTGAAGTAATTGCTTGAAGTAATTTTTGCAAAACCAGCAGTTTTTGCCGTCCAAGATTTTTCAGCAGCATCAGTTACAGTTTCACTTTTGTTTCCGTCAAGGCTGATTGTATAATTTGTGTAGCCACTATAGTCTTTAATCGTCAGTACGCTGTTTGCACTCACTGGAATATACATGTCTCCAGCCAACTGCATTCCATTTGCCGAGCCATTGCCCCTTAACTTTCCAGTCGTATACAAGGCAATGCTATTTGAAGAACCTGTGACATATCCAGGCTGAACCTCGACAGAGTCCGTTTTGTCACCAGTCAGTTCAGATGTTGAATGATACTTAATTGCGGCGTATCCATCGGCAGTTGACCAGTCCCAGGTTACATCGACGACATCAGCCTCGCTTGCAGCCTCTACCGTAACCTCGCAGGTAGCAGTCTTGCTGCCGTCATTTGTCGTGACTGTAATTGTTGCGTTTCCTGAAGCAAGGGCTGTTACTTTGCCGCTTTCGTCAACGCTTGCGACAGAGGGGGCACTTGAAGACCATGTTACCGTCTTGTCAGAAGCATTTTCAGGAGCAATGGTTGCTGTAAGTGTCTTTGTGTCTCCCACAGTCAGGGTAGCTGAAGTTGAGTCCAGTGTTACGCCTGTAACGGCGACTGATGTTGCAGGGGTGGAAGAAGAGTCTGCTTCGATTTTAATTGATTTTATAAAAGTGTCAGCAGTTGCACCAATAACAACATTACTACCAGATCCCGCATCAAATGTTTTAACATAATCAGCCTCAGTCTCATTTTTTATATTTTTCCCTGTTGCTGTTATTGTTTCAGCATCAAGATTTCCGATTTTTACAGTTAAACTTCTATTACTTTTTGATTCTGTACCCCAAACAACTGTCAGCTTAACAGAACCTTTTATATCTTCAATCGTAATTGCTGAATTTTTAACACAGATGCCATAGGATTCCTTTCCAGATTTTCCTAACTGAAATTTATCTGTCACTTTAAGATACAAAACAGAATTTGCACCAGGGAGTTTAGTACCGGTTGCTATATTTGTTTCATTAGCAAATTCAATATCATTATAGTAATATTTTCCATCATCAGCTTTTGTAAGTACCAAATTCCAACTATCAGCAGTTGCACTCGCCCCAGCAGCTTGCACCGAAATCTCAACCGTCTTCGTCTCAGCTACCCCCTCCCCTCGTTTTGCAGTCAGGGTTACGGTCAGGCTTGTGTCTGATGAGGCGAGGGGCTTGTCTTCCACGCTGAAACCTTCTGTCAAAGTCACTTCTGTCTCTGGAGCACTGGCCCATTTTGCCTTTACTGTTACATCAGTAGCCTTCGCGGTGTCACCTTCTTTGTAGCTTACGCCTTCATTCAATGTGGCAGACCATTCGGTGATGTAATCCTCAATCAGCTGAAGAGTAACATCAACCGCAGCGAATTCACCATATTTTACCGAAAGTGTCTGCTCGGCCGTTGAGCTTTCATTATATCCAGTCACATTTGCACTAAGGTCTTTTGCATTTCCGAGATTTTCAGTAGATGAATCGCTGTAAACGCCTGTAATCGTGATTTTCTCTTTGATTGTATCCAGCTCTGTTCCGACAAAATAAGTTCCGCTTGCCAATGAGGCAGCTATTGAGACAAGAGATTTTGTCGTGTTAATTTCAAGAGAAGTGACATCAGTAAGAACTTTTCCAGCAACAGCTTCGGTGCTTTCTCCGATATACACATCATAATTTCCAAGAGGCACATAGCCGGAGTATGTGTGGGTATAAGGAGATTCACCGCTTGTTGAAACTGAAACGTTAGAGTCACCAGAGTTACCGAATACAATTCCAGTGTAGCCTTCAGATGAAATTTCAGGGGTTTTGAGAGTCAGGACTGGAGCTGTAGATTCGCTTGTTGTCAGCTTAATAGTTGCCTTGTAGCGTTTTACGGGAATTTCCACTTTTGAGCTTGAAGTTATGCCTTTAACGGCATAGATATATTCCTGGGGAATTTCTCCGATTTTTTCGTTTCCTTCATCCAACAATTCAATCTTCACATAAGACTGACCGACGGGAATGCCATTTGCAGAAGAAATGACTCCCTTTCCAGCAATTTCATTTTCGTCAGTATCTTTGGAAGGAGTATATACAAGCGGATAGTTTTCAGAAGCTGCTGTACCATCGACATACAAGACTGCATTAACTGATTTTCCGCCATAGCTTGAATCGTATGACACTTCGATTTTCAGTGAGCCTGTCGCATTTTCGCTGATTGGCTGGAGACTGAATGAAAGGGAAGCATCGTTTTCACTGATTTCCTTTCCTGAAAGTGTAGAGGCAAGGAAGGCTCCGGAAGAATTTGAAGCGGTCAAAGTGAAGTTGTATGTTCCGGCTTCGATGTAAACGCTTTTTGCCTTTGTAAGGTCTGAATATGTCGTCCCCGAAGCGAAAATATCTTCTGCCGCCCCTGCACTTCCCTGAAGGACTTTTGCCGCAGTCAGCTCGTAGGTGAGTTTTGTCAGGTCGACATCGCTGCTAGAAGGCAAGGCCGTTCTCGCCTCAAAGCCCCTGCTTGCTGAAATATCAAGGGCAATTTTCTTCCCCTGAGTCTGAACTGTATTTGTGCCGCCATCCGTGTCCAAGTCAGAACAACCAGGAAGTGCCAGCACCAATGCCGCCGCAGCGGTCAATGCCTTAAAAAATCGTAATTTCTTCATGTTCCGCTCCTCTTTAGTTTCCAGTATAAAGCAGGCTTGTCGTTTTTGTGTAGACCAGGCCGCCAATCGTGACTCTTGCAGTTACGATGAAGGTCTGCCCCGGAAGAATAGTCTGCTCCTCATCACTGTAGCCATTGCGATAGTAAACTTTGCTCAAAGTAAAGCTTTCAGAAGACTGGTCTGGCTGTTTGTAGCCGTCAACCAGCCATTCATAAGAAGCCGATTTCGATACTCCAGAAGGAAGAGTGACGCTTACTGTTGAGCCTGCGACTGAGAGGGAGATGTCATCTGTGGGGATGTCATGTCCGATGACGACCGTGGTGTTGGGGTCGGGGGTGGTTGAAAGTGAAGCAAAAGTTAAAGTCTTTACTTTTGCAGAAGAAGTTGTTGCACCATAAATATAGTAGGTTCCTTCAGAAAGTTTTACGGTTGTTTCATTTCCGTCTGCTCCTAATTTTCCAGAACCTTTCCCAGCCTCAAAATCGGCATTTGATACACTGTTGCCATTTACAGTTCCGTCACTAGAGAAAATTTCTATTCCCTTCTTGCTAATGTCTGTAAATGTCATCGACATAGCTTCCTTCAATGCAAAAGTGATATATCCCGCACTGCTTGAAGAGTTTTTGATATTCGCACCAGAAGAATCTATTTTTGCAGTAATTGTAATTTTATCATGCTTCTGAGATTCATTAGCATCTTGTTTAGACCAAGTTCCATTATTTTTTCCGTCTACTGTATAACCTTCAACTGCATTTGTCGAGAAATTGTAGGCTCCAGCAGCCACATACTCTTTGGCAGCAGTTACCGCAATTGTAAGAGTATCACTTGCACTTTCTTCTCCAAGACTTGCGCTGGCCGTAATTGTTACGCTACCTTCCTTTACACCGGTAACTACTCCCGAATCACTTACTGTTGCAATGGTCGAATCGTTGCTAGACCATGTAATTGTCGGTGTTCCGGTAAAGTTTTCTGTCGTTGCAGTAAGTGTAATTGTCTCTTCGGCAGGAACAGTTTCCTTACCAGAAATAACCAGTTTAGGAGCCGGACTTGTAAAGAAGCTTGCAATGTTCTCGCTTTCAGATCCATAGAAACCTACAATGTCAGAGCGGGTAATGTCTTCAACAGCAATGCTTATCAAATATTGAGTGCAAGAAATTTTTGCGAAACCAGCTGTCTTTGCAGTATAAGTTGCTGTTTCAACAGAGTTAATAATGCCTGTCGTTGTTTCTCCAGCCAGCGTAATTTCATAACTTACATAATCACTATTATTAAACGGAACAATCGTAAGGATGCTTCCTGCACTCACAGGAACATAAATGTCACCGTTAATCTGAGCACTATTAGCATTATCCCGATATGAACCAGCAATTTTAAGCGCCATAGACCTTGAAGTAGAAAGCAAATATGTGTTTGCAGTTCCATAGGTAGCAGAATCGCTGTATTTTACCGTATTGTTTTCTGTATCCGCTGTTGCAGTAGAATAGACAGAAATTGCTGCTGCATTTGCGAAATTCCATGTTACGCTTACAACAGAAGCTTCTGGTTTTTCTGCACGCTCATCAGTTATATTGATAGTAAATTCCTGAGAAGAAATCAATTTGTAAGTACTGATGTCTTTGGGGACAAAGGTTGCTTTTGCTTTTACTGAAGTTGCATCAGCCAAAAGAGTTACCTTCTCACTGTCCCATGTCCAGCTTCCTTCAACCTCTACCGTAGCAGCCAATGCTTTTATAGAATCAAGGCTTACATTAGACAAAGTAATTTCATGCGAATCGCCTTTATTACCGCTTTCCGTTGACGGTATTGTGTATGAAACACTTGTCTCAGATGGCGAAAGAACTGTGCGAGAATCAGTCAGCAAAGACTCTGCGAAGCCAGCTACTGTATGAGTTTTTCCGCTCTTCTCAATTCCTTCGCCAATAACAAGAACTTTTACATCACTATAAAGCACATTGTCAGCTTTTGGATTAGATGTTCCAGTTGGCGAGGCTCCAAGAGCAAAGTAAAGAGGTTTTCCATTTGGGAATGTAAAATTGTTTTGAGTGAATGTTGCGCTTGTTCCATTAGTTCCTTCAGATGTGAACACGAGAGTGAAACCTGTTTCTGTTTTTGTATACTCAACACTAATCAGATAATCTTTTTTTGTTGTTGCATTCTGAGAAGCACTTCCATCTGTGAATAATCCTGTGCTACCCCAGCCTTTTATGCCTTGTGCTGTAGCAAAAATTCCCGCACCAGAAATTATTGCCGTGTCCCCGTACAAACAGTCGGTCAAATTCAAGAGACCTAGACCAATATGACCAGAAGTTGACTGCCAGTTTACAGTTGCAGACAATTTTGCGTATGTAACATTTTCATCAAGAATGTTCTGGTTATAAATAAGAACAGCATTAGCATTATCGAGACCAGCGAATGTTCCATTTTCTGCAATAGAGACCGTCTTGCCTTTGTTCCCAACAGGATAAAGAATTGTGTTATAAACAAGTTCCTTTATCTCTACATCAAATGTTACTTCTTTTCCACCGTATGTTATCGTAACAGTTTGGCTTGCACTGGGCACAGAGGAATCAAATCCGCTTACCACAAAATCGTTTGCAGATTCTTCGTCATACTCCACTTCCGCATTCTTTCGCACATCATTGTAAACCAAATTCAGCACGAGTCCTGACAGGTCAAGTTCTTCGCCTTCAGTGTAGGTCACTTTTTCTGGGGCTGTTTTTACTGCTATGCTTTCTAGCACTACTTCTGTCAGTTTCAGGCTGACTGTGGCTGTTTTTGTGACTCCGTTGTAGGTGTATGAGACAAGAAGCTTCTGCTCGGCCGTACTTTCGTTGTCGTAGTCAATCGTGTAATTGCTGATGACTTCTTCACCATTGCTCATGGTTGCCTTTACTGTAAGGGCGTTTTTGATTGCCTCGTCGTTGCCTTCTGCTCCAGCGAAGAATGTCGGCTGTGACTCAGTCCATGTTGCGCTAAGACCAGTAAGGCTAACGCTTGTGTTCACTTCAAGGGCTGTCGTGTTTGTAACCTGACCGATTACAGTCTCGCCATTGTAAACATCGTATTCACCAACCGGGACATAGCCTGTGAAGATGTATGGTTTTTCTGCAGATTCTGTCGTGAGTGAAATGCCTGTGTAGTCACTCTTGCTAATCTCCTTGTTTTTGAGGAGCAGGCTTTCCGGCTTTGTGTCTGCCGTAAGCTTTATGCTTGCCTTGTATTCTTTTACGCTTGCATCAACCTGGCCAGAAATATCACCAGTCGGGATTCCGTAGAGGGCAAGAGTCTTTCCGCCGATTGTCCTTTCACCGTCTTTCAGTTCAATTTTGACCCATCTTGTAGAGCCGGTTTCAATTTCTCCAGTGAAGACAACTTTTCCGTCACTTTTGTCTGAGTTTTCCTCATTTTCTGAATCAAGGGAAAGGCTGTCGCTGGCCCCATTCGTCAAGGCTCCGTCAGTAAAGACTGAAGCGGCAAGGTCAGAAACGCCATAAGAGCTTGCGTAGCTCACAGTAAGGCTGACATTTACCTTGCTGCCAGAAAGAGCCACCAGCATAATCGAAACTTTTGCATCATCTGCACTTATCGTTTTTTTGACGGCATTTCGGCTTGCTATAATCGGAGTTTTTTCACCTTCAATAGTTTTATAGCCTGTGAGGGCAAAAGAATAATTTTTTCCTGCCGTAAGATATGCAACTGTCGCAGAAGAATCCAATGAATCAAGGGAAATTACCCTTGCAGCTTCATAGTCCTCTGCGTTTGAATCTGCCGTATCAGAAATGACCAGCTCATAAGAGAGATTGGCCGTGTCAACATCTGAAACCAGCGTACGAAAATCTTCTTTTACGGAAAGCGAGACCCCCACTTTGCCGTCTTTTGTTACTTGTGTCTGAGCCGGACTTTCTTCACCAAGGTCACCACATCCCACAAGAGCGATGGCAAGGGCAGTGGCCGCAAACAAGACTTTAAATATATTCAACTTTTTCATCTTCCTGTCCTCTCACTTATTGATACATTACAGATTTTGACTGAGAATAAATAATTCCATTCAATTCCACATCAACCCGAACTTCATAGGTTCTGCCAGCGATTCCAGAAAGGGTGAATGTGTCCCCCTCCACCAGGCCAGCTGAAATTCCAGAAGTCTGAGCCACATCGTCAACATACCAGGTGATTGTAGCGCCAGAAATGACAGGCTCACCTGATACGATGAATTTATTGCCATTCTCTGTGTCGGCGGCAAGAATGATGTCGCTTTTTGGTAAGTTTGTGCCAACATCAACAGAAGAAGCCTCGCCGTCGGGGGCGTAGAGGATGATTCCCAGAGGATAGACAGATAAACCACCTCCAGCAATCGTAATAGTCACCTTGTCCAGAGTTCCCGTTTCAAATGAGAATTTCTCGTCTCCGCTTCCTTTGTGAGTGAATGTCATGGCATTACCAGAACCAACTTTTACGGTGAAGTTTCGGTCTTTTGTATTTCCGTAAACATACAAGTCTGCTGAATAAACATTTTGGACGTTCAGTGTAATCGTCCTTGCAGTCTCAGACATGTTAAAGGCAGAAATCTTCTCTTTGAAAACCTCTGTTCCGGTCTTTTCAACCCACTTATCTGCCGAAACAGCTGACCAGGCATTTTCTCCTGTCTTTTCGGTCAAGTTTTCCTTTTTGAGAGAGTATGCGTAAGATTTAGCCTTCAGCATTAAATATGATTTTGTTCCGTCTGCAACAATTTCAAATCTCGGAGCTTCCAGCACAAGTGAGCTGTCACTTACGCTCTGGATAATCTTATTTGCAACAGTCACGGTGACAGTTTCAAGGCCGTCGCTGTTTTTTCCTGTCACTGTAGAAACTGTGACATCAGCAGCATTTATAGAAGAAATTGCCTCATCAAGAGCCGTTTTTGTGCTTGCAGCGTCAGTTTTCCATGCAAAGGCAGAAAAAGCCTTGATTGCATTCACGGTCTCTGCCACCTGAGCCTTTGCCAGACTTTCTGTATATTCTACAGTTACGTTCTCGCTTACCTGACCTTTTTTGATTGTGAAGGTAAGAAGACCTGTCTCTGCGTTTACAGAAGGTGTGACTTCAACCTCCGTGTATGTGAAACTTGTCGCATCAATGAGGGCATTTGCATTATCCACGACGACAGCCGTATTTCCATAAGCAAATGTTCCGAGGGCAGACAAAAGCTCGTTTTTCGTCTGGGCAACCTGATCAGTATCGTCAGCCACAGCCTTAACCGAAAGAGTGAGCGTAGTGCTTACATCAGAAGCTCCGTTTGCCTTTGCAGTGATTGTCACAGTTTCGTTGGCGCTCATAGAAGGATCCACTGTTACAAGACCTGTCTCGCTTACAGAAACGCTTGTGTTTCCGCTTATGCTGTAAGAAATGCTTTTGTCGCTTGCGTAGCTCGGAGTGACAAGAGCAGTAAGCAAGAAGCCTTCCTGAGCGATTGAATCTTTTGTGAGCGTAAGCTGGCCATTTTCGATTTGGCTGTTAGTGAAGGCAATGCCTGTTGCCGGGAAGACATCTTCCGGGATGGCGACATCACTTTTGAGGAGGATTTTCTGCAATGAAGTGTAGACGGTTTTGTCATCGCCAGGCAGTGTACCGATTCCGATGTAGACATCTCCGCTTTCTGAATATGAAAGTGTGTGGGTTTTTGCTCCCAAGGCTTCACTCAACTTACAATTTTCTTCATTCCACAAGTTATCCTTGCTTGAGCTTACATAAATCTTGAAGGTTCGCCCAGCTTTATTCGTAGCTTCTGTAACTGAAAGCTCAAAGGGACCGCTGATTGCCTCGGTCTCAAGGGCTTTTACGAAGTCTGTCGAATCGTGAGTGCTGTCTTTTTCGCTGTTTGTGTAGCCAAGACCGCTCCTGTACTCAGCATAAAGGCCATCACAAAGCCAGAATTTTTTGCCCAGATAGCCCGTGTAAGAAGAGTCCGAGCGGCTTACAAGAGCTGAGCCTTGTGTGCTTGTCACGGGAACTTCATTCCATTCAGAAGCCGCTTTTCCGTCAGCAGTAAAGTCCAGTGTCATTGTCTGTGAGAAGACATGCAAAACGGTGACATCGAATGTTTTGTTTACAATACATACATTTTCAGAATACTCGACCAGAAGTTCCTGCTTACCGTCCTTATTTTTATTATACCGGCTGACTTTTACTTCGTTAGATACATCTGTCGGATACAAATCAGAGTCTTCCCCATCGGTATAGAAAGCGTTTACCTTTAAGCCTTCCAAATTCAGTTCTTCGCCGTTCTTGTAAACAGTTTTTGTCGGAAGAGAAATGATTTCGATTCCAGCCACTTGGATAACCTGAATTTTGAAACTGTCCGTGGCCGTAGAAATTCCTGCGTATGTGATTGTCACAGACAATTCCTTTGCCAGCTCCTCCGTGCTGAATCCGCTTACTGCGAAATCATCTTTGTTTGCCTCAGAATAAGCGATGTCATCGCCGCTTTTTCCGTTGTTCATGGTCGGAGTGATGACAAGGCCTGTCAAATCAAGCTCATCGCCTGTTTTGTAAACTTTTTTTGCCGGAGTATTTTTGATTACTATGCTTTCTACAGCGATTGCAGTCAAATTCACCGTGAATTCTTCAGATTCTTTTCCGGCATAAGTGACTTTTACTGTCTGACTCAGCTCCCTGCTTGAAGGATCGTAGCCAGAAAGCGAGTAGCCAGAAGGAATTTCCTGAGTTTTTTCGTTATTGTCAGAGTCTTTATAAAGTCCCTTTACGCTAAGGGCTGCGAGAATATTGTCTTCATCATCGCCAACATAGAATGTAGGCTGACTTTCGTTTTTCCATTCGGCCGAAATTGACTGAAGGGTAAGGTCCGTGTCTACATTGAGAGGGCTTGCGTTCGTAAGGGAACCGTGAGCGTCATCATTTACAAAGACATCGTATTCACCCATGGGAACATATCCGCTAAAGGTGAATGGGCTTTCCGGGTTTTTGGTAGAAAGTTTGATTGCCTGGGCTGCAGGAATTTTCTTGTTTTTGAGGGTAACTACAGGCGAAGCAGCATCTGTAATTACATTCACGGTTGCCTTGTAGCTTGTAAGTGGAATACTTCGTTTGTCGTAAGAAGTAATGCCTTTTACCGCATAGACAGTGAGCAAATCCCTGCCGATTTCATTGTCGTCTTCATCATGGGCAATAAGGAGAAGGCTGCCCTGTCCTGCCGGAATTGCTGCCGAAATACTTGTGGTAAGTTTTGAGTCATCGCCTTCCACAGTGTTCAGCGTAAATGCGTCCCTTTCGCTGTCATTTTCTGGATGAAGTAAAATTTCACTTGATGCTTCACCTTCTGCTACTGGATAAAGCTTGGCAATAATGCAGTTAGCACCATAACCGGCTGGAAGCTCAACATCAATGCTTACATTTGCAGTCAAATTCTCTGAACTGACTGCAAAAAGCCTGAATGAAAGGGAATTATCTGTCTCGGAAATTTTTACCTCTGCAAGACTTCCGGCAAGAATCACCTCGTCTTCATCGTATGCTTCGAGAATGAAGTTGTATGTTCCTTCTTCTATATAAATTGAATTCTCTGAAATAAGCTCACTGTAGGAGACACAACCTTTCTTCAAGAGACTTGTCTTTTCGCCGTCACTGATGACAGAGAGGCCGTATTTGTATTCAGCAAGTTTTATCTCGCTTTCATCAGGAAGAGCCATTCGACCATAGCCGTTTCCTGCTGAAATTCTCAATGCTATTTTATTACCTTGTGTCTGCACCTGACTTGCAGAATCTGAGCCTTCAAAATCAGAACAGCCCGGAAGAGCAAGAGTCAAAGAGAGGGCAGCGAACAATGCTTTTGCAAAAGTCAGTTTTTTCATGCTTCGCTCCTTTTTTTTACTGATAGATAATGGTGATTGGGCTAGAGGCATACAAAATGCCGTCAATTTCAAAATCGGCCTGAATCATATAAGATTTTCCTGGCTCAAAGCCCGACCAATCTGAAGAAAGATTGTCTCCACCATAAACTTTTACGCTATCATCCAATACAAAGCTCTTTCCTTTTACATTGGTAAGCTCACCGAACATCAGCCATTCAATTTCGTCGTCAGCAAGCTCCACACCCTCCGGAAGCAGAAGATTAATTTTATGCGGATTTTCTGAATCGATTTCAAGCTTGATTTCTTCGGTCATCCAGCCTGTCTCCACGCTGAGGCCAGAGTTTGGATCCGGGGTAAGTTTTGCTTCTTCAAAAACGATGGTCTGCAATTTGAATGAGCTGCTTGCATTACCGATGACTGTATAATCGCCTGCGTCAAGATAAAGAATGGCTGATTTTGAAACTTCGTCGCCAATAGTTGCGGAAAGACCGTTTTCTGCGACAGTGGCATTTTCAGCCTTCTTTGATATGATTGCGCCATTTTCAGTCTGAATTTTACCGGTTTGTGCAAAGCTGCCGTTCTTTCCAGCAAAAGTTACTTTCATTGCCCTTTCGAGGCTAAACGACATGATTCCTTTTTTAGCATCGCTGTAAAGGTTGGCACCGTTTGAGTCTATTTTTGAGGTTATGAGGATGTTGTCGTGAACCTGAAAGCCAGAGCCGTCAGTAGTAGTAATTGCAGCCCAGTTTCCGCCAGAAGTTCCGTCAACGCTAAAGCCTTCTACGGAAGTCGTACTGAGATTATATTTTCCAGCTGAAACAAAGACTGGTTTTACGGTTACGCTGGCACTTGCTGTCTTTTCGCCGTCATTTGTCTTTACGGTAACGCTTGCGCTTCCAGCTGCAAGGGCAGTAATTTTGCCGTCAACGACTTTTACAACTGATTCGTCCGAGCTAGACCAGCTTACGCTCTTGTCTGCGGCATCCTCAGGGATTACGATGGCGGTCAAAGTCTCTTCTGCCCAGCGATTGAGTTCAAGCTCGCTTTTGTTAAGCTCAACGCCAGTGACGGCCTTTTCAGGATTGTCTGGATTTTGCGGATTGTCCGGTGTTTCAGGATTATCTGGATTTTGAGGATTGTCCGGGTTTACAGGCTGCACGCTCGGCCCGCTCTTGTCGTCAACAGGTTTAGACGGACTTGCTGGACTGTCATCGTCCCCACTGTCTGACGAGCACGAAAAGAATACCCCTCCCCCTACATATACAAGAGACATCGCGAGCAAAAGTGCGAATGTCTTCCTTAGTTTTTTCATATATGCCCCCTTTTTTTTATGCATACTTTTTTATTGAAAAAAATTGTCATTATATATTTTAACAAATCGGAAAACAACAAAACTTTCAGATAATTGTACTTTTCAGACACAAGAATAAGAATTTAAAAAGAAAAATCCCATCATTTTCTTATGAATGACGGGATTATTTAAGAATTTGAGAGATTTTTTGCTATTTCAGTGTGACTGGCAAAATCTGGTAGGCTTCTGAGCCGAACTTAGCTCCCATTCCTTCGTAGGCCGAGCCTTCCTTTATTTCAAGGAAGCCTTTCATATTGATTGTTCCGTCTTCGTTGCGGCAGGCTGAGTCCAAGCTGGCATCGGCGACAGGAGCTGTAGCGGAGACAATTTCGCTGGAATAAGGGTCTGAAACATTCTTGCCGAGTTTGCTTCCGTTAAAAATTTCGGTTTCGTCCTTAATGAAAGAGAAGATTTTCTTGCTTTTGTCCAAGACGAAAACTGAATCAGAAATTTTTGCCGCAACAGAGCACTCATTATCTTTTCCGCCGAATTTGTCCACCTGCTTTGGGCTTACGCTTCCAAGCATACTGACAAGCCTTTTAAAGAGGCCGCCAGCATAGGTTCGGTAGAAATTGAAGTTGGAATTCTGGTTTCCGAAGCTAGTGCAGTTGTAGATTTGCAAGGCTCCGCCGTTTCCATTGTCAGTAAAGCCGTCCTTTCCGTTGCCAAAGGCCATACTGTTGTAGACTACATGGGGCGTTGGAACGGCGTTGTTTGAGCCACCGAGCTTAAAGCCGTTCATGTCTCCGTTAGCAAAAGAAGAGCCGGCAGTGAGTTTTCCGTTTCCGAAAGCGACACAGTTTTTGATTGTTACGACTCCGATAGAGCCTGTGGCGCTTTTTGCGTACAAGTCCCAGCCGTCATCAGAATTGCAGTAAGCTATGCAGCCGTCAAAGACATTTCCGTTTCCGCAGGTGAGTTTTGCGGCGAATCCGTCAGCATTTTCATCCGTTGCGGGATCGTGGTTGTCAAAAGAAGTACAGTTAAGAATGAGGTTGTCGCTCGGCCATTCATCGAAATTTGAGATTGAAGATGACCTGCGGCTAATTTGAAGGCCGGTGTCCCGGTTTGCCTGCAAGACACAGCGCTCTACGATATTGTGCTTTCCGCAGACGAAGATGCCGTTGTCAGCGGCTCCATAAACCGTAAGGCCGTAAACATGCCAGTAATCGCCTTCAATCTGAAGTCCCCGGGCATTTTTTGATGTGTCTTTGTCATAAGACTGGCTAGAAAAATCCAGAGTGACTTTCGCCCCCTTCTCCGGCATGATGTATTTAAGGCCTGAAGCCGAGCCATTGTTTCCATATTTTATGTTCAGCTGATGGTCAAAAGAATAGATTCCGGCCGCAAGGATGATTGCCCCGCCTTCCTGAACGTTAGTAATAGCCGCCTCCAGCTCCCGGGCTGTCGAGACATGGATTGCATTCGTAATGGTAGCCGTGTCAATCTCGCTAAGGCGGGAACGGCTGCCGATTTTGCTTCCGTTTTTGTATTCCTCGCTGTCAGTTGGGTCAGGAAGTACGGAAGGCTCTGAAGAGCCGGAATTTGAAGATGAAGGGGCGTTTTTAGTCTCTGTTTTAGAAGAGACCAGCTTTCCAGAAGAGTCTTTTACTTCAGTCACGATTTTCTTGCTTCCGTCAGAATAAGTTGTCGTAGTGACGGTGGTCGTATGGATGTCTTCCCGGGAAATGATGACATCATAAAGGCGAATCCAGCAGGGGGTGGGCAAGTCGAGGCCGGCTCCGACAATTACATCGACAGTCTGATTTCCATCGTAGCGGGCTGTAAAGCTCACACCGTTGGAAGACAGGGATTTTGCGCTTTTTACGCTCTCATCATCGTATTCTCTTCCGTCAATTTTGATGTAGCCGTAACGGCCGTCAGTCTTTGCGTCTGAAGAATTAGCACCGTAATTGATTGTAACTGAGAAAGGCCCTTCAACGCCATTAATAACAAAAGCATCATCATAAAGCTGCAGACCACCCTTGCTGGCCCCGCTCACTTTGCAAGTTGCAGAAGACTCATATTTGTTGTACTGAATTGGAGTATGTCCGTCAGAGCCTAAAGCCTTGATTTTTGCCGTAAGCCGCTTGTCCGAAGAAGGATATTCGACATCAGATTTGATGGAATATTTGCTAGCTTCCTTCGTATTTGGAATAGCCGAAAAGTTTGAATAAGAAACTGGTGCAGACGAAAGAGCCTCAGCATCAGCAAATTTCGTTTTATCAGCCGCAACGCCTTCGATGGAAACTGAACCTAAATCGCTGAAAGTCCAGGCAATTGAATCGCTGACAATCTCAGACTCAGTTTCCACATCAACATCGCTGACAGTCTTGTTTTCATCACTTGGATTTTCAGGCTTTACAGGCTCTGTTTTTTCTGGAGTCTCAACGCTTGAAGGCTGTGAGCCACTTGCAGAATCGCCCGAGTCCACGGAACATCCGGCTAAAATGAAGGCCGAAAAAGCCATCATGGCAAAAAACTTTTTAATTGCAGTAATTTTCAAAATATTTCCCCTTTTTGAATACAGTAAATTCAGTATAGCGAGGTCGGAAAAATATAAACCGCTTTTTTTTTGTACAATAACGAAGAAAAGGAATTGATTAAGTGAAAGAAAAAAATCGGGGCGTTGCGGGGTGTCCCCGCAGAGAGGGTAGCGACCAACAAAGTGGGCGCGTAGGGGGAGACTTTCCCCTCCCCCATTTAAGGACTACAGGTTTTCTGGAATAGTGATGCCGATTTTTGCGGCAGTGTCTTTGTTGTATGTGAAGTCAAACTTTTCGAGGTATTCGATTGGCATTTCTGCAGGTTTAGCTCCGTCCTTGAGGACTTTGACAGCCTGTTTTGCAGTGAGTTTACCAAGCTCATAGTAGTTGATTCCGTAAGTAGCAAGGCCACCAGAAACTACCATGCCGTCTTCGCCACAAATTACTGGAAGTTTAGCCTCGTTTGCGACCATGGCTACATTTGCCATTCCGGCAGCAAGCATGTTGTCTGTCGGGACATAGAATGCGTCAACTTTTCCGACAAGGCTCTGTGTTACCTGCTGGATTTCGTTTGAATTTGAAACTGAGCCTTCGACGAATTCCAGGCCGTTTGCCTTACATGCTTCCTTAGCGATGTCAATCTGGAAAATTGAATTTGCCTCGCTTGAGCAGTAAAGAAGGCCGACCTTTTTTGCGTTAGGCTGGATTTTTTTGAGAAGGGCAATCTGGGCAGCAACAGGAGTAAGATCTGAGGTGCCTGAAACATTTGTCTCTGGTTTTTTGTTTGATTTTACAAGTTTTGCTGTCTCCGGATCTGTAACGGCAGTTACGAGAATCGGAATGTTTTTCGTGAGGTTTGCGACAGCCTGTGCGGCAGGAGTTGCGATTGCGAAAATGAGATTGTCCCGGTCGTTTACGAATTTATTGGCGATTGTAACGCAGTTTGCCTGCTCGCCCTGAGCGTTCTGATAATCAATGACGATGTTCTCGCCGTTTTTGTAGCCAGCTTCGGCAAGACCGTCTACGAAGCCCTGGTAGCTTTTGTCGAGGGCTGGGTGCTCAACGAGCTGGATTACACCGATTTTAATTTTGCTGTTTTTTTCGTTACAGCCGGTGAAAAGACTGGCGGCGGCAAGAAGAGCAGCGGCAGCAGAAAGAAGTTTTTTCATTTGTGTTTCTCCTAATTTTTTGCAGATAAATAAAGTTTATAACTTTACAAGAATTCTATCAATAGAATCACACGGCCCGACTTTTCTGGAAAAGCAAGGCCAGAGGAAGGCTATCGCCAGGGGAATATGAAGGATGTGAGTTTTCTCGGTCCAAGGCTTTCCATGTCCTCAGCCAGAAGTTCGTCCCAAGGCACTTCATTGCGCTTGTCCCTGTTTTTCTCAAAGTCAGGATCCTGCTCGGACATTTTTTCAATCCAGTCATACTTGTAAAGGCGGAGACGGAGGGCATTCATTGAAGAAAGCACGATTCCGTTAAGCCCCGGAATAATCATGAAAGTGACACAGGAAATGACGAAAATCACCAGATTATATATGAAGAGTTCGATTGAAAAGAAAACATTGTCATAAAAGATGATGAAAGACTTTTTAAGGCACTTTTTGAAACCGTTATTTTCTTGCAGAAAGTAAAGCGGAATAAAATACTGAAGGGAAATTGCCGAAACCAAAAGGAACCAGCCCAAGCCTGCCGTAACCACAAGACCGATTACATTTCCGTCCCTGAAATACAGGGTAAGATAGTAGGCGATTGCGAAACGGGCAAGAAGAAGGGATAGTGCTATCATGGCACCAAAGGCAAAGCCGATTTTCCAGACAGACTTTAAGGCTGAAAAAAACACGGCGAAGGAAGGTGAGCGGAAGTCAGCCAATTTTGCAGCGTTCGCACCCCAGGCAAAAAGCTGAACCATGAGAATTCCCGAAACAAGGATAAAAGCTGCGAAGGGAAGGTAAGGATTTATAGAGTCGGCGGCACGAAGAGCAAAATAAGCCCCAAAAAGCAGCACGATTGTTATCGCATTGGAAAGAACAAGAAAGAAAAAGTTATCCCAGCCGTCACAAAAATTTTTTTTAATAAAGAATTTGAACATAGCAACCTCAAGATATAAACCACAGATGTCACAGATGTCACAGATGTCACAGATGTCACAGATGCCACAGATATAAAAATTAGAATCTGTGTTAATCTGTGTAATCTGTGGTTATTTTAAAACAGTCCCGAAATGTGGCCGTCGTCGTCGATGTCGATGTTAAGGGCGGCCGGAAGCTTTGGCAGGCCCGGCATTGTCATAATTTCGCCTGCGAGGGCAACAACGAAGCCGGCCCCGGAATAAAGCTGAACATCCCTGATTGGGAAGATGTAGTCTTTTGGAGCGCCCATGAGCTTAGGATCGTGGCTGATTGAGTTCTGGGTCTTTGCGATACAAACCGGAAGCTCCTTGTAGCCCTGCTCCTCGTATTCACGGAGCTTTTTGAGGACATTCGGTGCGAATTCGACATCCTTTGCACGGTAGATTTCTTTTGCGATTGTGCGGATTTTGTCGGCGAAAGAAAGGTTTGCCTGATAAAGATAATTGAATTTTGCCTTGCCGGAATCAGCGACCTCGGCAACGACTCTTGCAAGCTCGGTGGCACCCTCGCCGCCTTTGCCCCATCCTTCGCAGAGAACAGCCTTTGCACCCTTCTGCTCGCAGAGTTTTTCGAGCAAGGCAATTTCTTCTTCAGTATCGGTTACAAAACGGTTGACGGCGACAACAGAAGGAACACCGAATTTCGCTACATTCTCGATATGAACGGCAAGGTTCTCAAAGCCTGCCTGAAGGGCGGCAATGCTGGGAGTCGAAAGGTCAGCCTTGGCCATGCCGCCGTGCATTTTGAGGGCACGAACAGTGGCAACGATTACGACTACGCTGGGTGAAATTCCTGCAGCCCGGCACTTGATGTCCATGAATTTCTCAGCCCCCAAATCTGCGGCAAAACCTGCCTCAGTAACGACATAATCGCCTGTGGCAAGGGCAGAAATCGTGGCGTTAACAGAGTTCGTACCCTGGGCGATGTTTGCAAAAGGACCTCCATGAACGAAAACAGGATTTTTTTCGAGGGTCTGAACCAGGTTGGGCTTGATTGCGTCCTTGAGAAGGACTGCGATTGCGCCAGTGCACTTAAGCTCGCCGAATTTAACAGGCCTCTTGTCGAAGGTCTTTCCGATTGTAATAGATGAAATACGCTTTTTAAGGTCTGAGATTGATGTCGCAAGGCAGATGATTGCCATAAGCTCGCTGGCCACGGTGATGCAGAAATGGTCTTCGCGGGGCATTCCGTCGGCCACGCCACCCATTCCGACGACGATATTGCGAAGCTCACGGTCATTAAGGTCTACGCAGCGCTTCCATGAGATTGTGCGGGGGTCAATTCCGAGAAGATTTCCCTGCTTAATGTGGTTATCGATGAGGGCGGCAATCAGGTTGTTGGCGATTGAGATTGCGTGAATGTCGCCAGTAAAGTGCAGGTTAATGTCTTCCATGGGGACGATCTGGGCATAGCCGCCGCCACAAGCCCCGCCCTTTACGCCGAAACAGGGACCAAGAGAAGGCTCACGGAGGGCGATTACGGCTTTCTTTCCGATTTTGTTGAGACCGTCACCGAGCGCGATTGAAACAGTCGATTTGCCCTCCCCGGCTGGTGTTGGCGTGAGGGCTGTCGTAAGAATGAGTTTGCCACGATTTTTTGGGTCAGATGCCTTTTTCTGAAGGGCACGAAGCTCCTCCATGGTGATTTTTGCCTTGTATTTTCCGTACATCTCAAGGCTGTCTTCGGTAATTCCGATTTTCTCTGCCACATCCACGATGGGAATCATTTTGTTCTGCTGTGAAATTTCAATGTCCGTAAGCATAAATCTACTCCTCTTCTCTAAAGTTTGCATTTATTTTGTTCATCGTTTCATAGAAATGAGGGAAACTGACTGAACAGCATTCCGCATCATTCACGATGATTTTTTCGTCTTGATCCAGGCCCAGGCCCATGCAGGCAAGGGACATTGCCATGCGGTGGTCATCATAGCTCTCGCAGACAGCCCCATGCAGTTTAAAAGCAGGGTTCGGTGAGCCGTCTTTGAGAATAGGCGAGTGGCCGTGAATGACCAGAGAGTCCTCGCGCTCCTCAATTTCGGCACCAAGCCTTGAAAGCTCGATGTTAAGGACTTTGAGGCGGTCAGTTTCCTTTCGCCGGCAGACTGCGGCATCTTCGATAACGACAGTGCCTTCAGTAAAACAGGCAATAGCCGCCAGAGCACAAACTGCATCCGGGAAAGGCGAGATATTCACATGAAGCTCTCCCTTCGGGCAATTTTCGGTAGTGAGGCGACCGATTCCGTCTTTAGAACACTTTCCGCCAGAAACCGTAAGAGTCTCGGCTTTTTTGTCCCAGACAATATCAGCACCAATTGACTGTAATATGGAAACAATCGCATCATCACCCTGAGTTCCGCTTGAATCGACATTCTCAATGGTGATTTTGCTGTCGGAAATGAGGGCTGCAATGAGGGGAAAAGCGACTCCCTCCCAGTCGCTCGGAATCGTGACATCAAAGCCCTTGAAAGACTTGCAGGGACTTACCTCTATATGCTTAAAATCCTCAGAAATCTGGCATTTAACGCCTACTTTTTCGAGCCATTTCTGGGTCATCGTAAGGTAAGGGGTTTCTTTTGGGTTTGAAAGCTCCAGTTTGATTGGCTTGTCGGTGAGAATTCCGGCCATCATAAGGCCAGAAATGTACTGGCTTGAGATTTCGCCGGGGGTACGGACAGTGCCGCCTTTTTTGATTGAGCCTGTGATTACAAGAGGACAGCTTTTAGAGCCGGGCCGGGTAACAAAGCATTTTGCCCCAAGCTGATTGAGGGCGTCAACGACATGAAGGACAGGGCGCTTACGGATGCTTGCGTCGCCCGTGAAAACCGAAGTTCCCTCAAAGCAGGCCGCAATGGGGGTGAGGAAATACAAAAGCGAGCCGGAATCGCCGACATTAACGACATCATCAGGAAGGTGAAGCTTTTTGCCAGCCCCATAAACAGTCCATTCCGTTCCAGGCTCATTCTCGGACAGAAGATTAAGGTCAACCTCAGAGCCAATCAGAGGAACAGCCGAGGCCGTGGAAAGACAGTCTGCGCTGGGCAGGGGATTTTTGATATGAGAAGTGCCCTCCGCAATAGTTGCAAGAAGGAGCGCACGGATTGTATGAGATTTTGAACCGGGAACAGTGATGGCTCCCGACAAATTACTTTTTGAAGAAATTATCGTCATATCAAGAATTGTAGCACAACGCCAGAATTTTTGCTATCTTAATAATGGTGGTGGAATATGGGATTCGATATAACGACGAACAACACGGAGACCGACCCGGATATTCTTCTGGGCGAATTTTTTAAGACTTTTGACTCATTCTCTGACGAAGAAAAAGCCCGCTTTAGTGAAGCCTGGGCTTTCCTCTGCAAAAAAACTGAAGGCATTTCCCGAGCCTGCGGCCTACCCTACATTCTCCATCCAATGCGTGTCGCCTCAATTCTTGCCCAAGCCCAGCTGGACATTGACTGCGTAATCTGCGGTCTCCTTCATGCCATTTTTGAAATCGAAGGAGTTAGCGAAGACGAAGTAAAAGAAAAATTCGGCGAGACTGTTTTTAAAATCGTGCGTGACACTTCCAAAATCACAGGAATGAAAATCAACGCCACAACGATTCAGCAGGCAGACGCTATCCGAAAAATGCTCTTCGCAATGATTGACGATGTGCGGGTCATTCTCGTAAAGCTGGCTGACAGGCTTGACCGCATGAGAAACCTCAAATCAATCGACGAAAAAAAACAGAGACTCGTTTCATCTGAAGTAATCGACATCTGGGCACCCCTGGCCGACCGTCTTGGTATGCAGAGCGTAAAAAGCGAGCTGGAGGATTTGAGCCTCAAATATTCCAACCCCGATGTTTTCCAGCAGATAAAGGCAATAGTCGCCCAAAAAAAAGACGAGAGGGCGGCTTATCTTGAAAAGGCTGTCAACGCAATTTACAAGTCAGCTGAAAAAGTCGGAATCAAAGTAAGCATTTCAAGCCGGGCAAAGCATTTTTACTCGATTTACAAAAAGATGCAGAAACGCAATGTTCCGGCCTCCTCACTCTATGACCTCCTTGCCCTGCGGGTAATCTGCCAGACCAACGCTGAATGTTACACTCTGATTGGAATCGTTCACGGTCTCTGGAAACCCATGGACGGCCGTTTTAAGGACTATATCGCCATGCCAAAGTCCAACGGCTATCAGTCCCTTCATACCACCGTCGTCTGCGAAGGAAAGCCCCTTGAAATCCAGATTCGAACGAGCGACATGCACAACATGGCCGAGCACGGTGTCGCCTCCCACTGGCTCTACAAAAAGGGCATGAACCACGACAAGGTTGATGTCAACTCGCTGGGAATCTTCAACCAGCTTCAGAATCTCAAAAAAGAAAATCTGAGCGACGAGCGTTTTTTCTCAGAGCTTAAGGGCGAACTTTTAGGTGACGAAATCTATGTCTTCACACCAAAAGGCGATGTAGTCCAGCTGCCTCAGGGAAGCAACGCCATTGATTTTGCTTACCACATTCACTCAGGAGTCGGCGAAAAAATCGTAGGTGCCAAGGCTGACGGAAAAATCATCCCGATTACGGCTCCTTTGCAGAACACCCAGATTATCGAAGTCATTACGAACCCCCAGGCTCATCCGACAGAAAACCAGCTCAAAGTGGTCAAAACCAGCAAGGCCCGCCAGCGAATACACTCATGGCTTCTGGCCAATGACCCGACTTTCGAGGACAAGGCGGCGGCCGAGCAGAGGGCGCGTGATTTAGACGCCCAGAACGAGCGGAGCCGGGCAATTCAGGAAGAAAAACGCAAAAAACGCTCAGCAAAAGGCGAGAACCCGGAGCTTGCCGAGCGCAAGACCTACACCGGTAAAATCATCGTTGAGGGCACAAAGAACGTAGAGTTGAACCTTGCCGGCTGCTGCAATCCCCAGCCAGGAGACCCAATCGTAGGCTACACCAACAAAAAAGGCCTTCGCATCCACAAAGCCACCTGTCTCACTTTCCAGCGCATCCAGAACATAGAAAAGCGAATGGTCAATGTTGAGTGGGAAAAGAAAGATGAAAGATGAAAGTTGAAAGATGAAAACGGAAAACTGAAAGTTGAAAACGGAAAACAGAAGGGGGAGAAAGTTAAAAAAATGTGAAGGAAAGCAAAACGGCGAGAAGGAGCGAAACGGCTTACGAAAA
>DGTW01000123.1 GCA_002393835.1 Treponema sp. UBA4326 | reverse complement strand
AGTTTTTTGCCTTGCTTTGTAAGGATATTTTTCTGGTATGTCGTTTTCGGCTCCGTTTGTCAGCACGATGAAAAGGCCGACGATTATTGTTCCCACGAGAATAATTATGAATGCAAGTCGTGAATGGTTGTAAACTGAATTCGGCGACATGAGGTATATTGAGGCTTTGATTGTGTAGCTGCTTCCATTTACAGAAATTGTATCGTGGTATGATTTTACAAGCTCTGGCGAGGGAAGCGAGAAAAATGACGGCGGATAAGAATAGACCATTTCTCCGTTGACTTCCAGCTTGAGGCTTGAGAAATCATCAATGTTTCCGATTGAGCGGATAAATTCATTTGAGAATTCCTGGCTGCCGTATGAATTTTCGCTGAAATTGACTCTGCATTTGCTGAGAAATGCTTCGTATCGTGAGTCTGCCTTTTGCGTTCCGTTTTTTTTATCGAGATAGACGCCTGTTCCCAGCCATGCGATTGCTATAAGGAAAAGCAGTGAGCAGATACTTGAAATTAATGTAATCGGTTTTTTCATACCCTTTCAGTATAACTTAATGTTTTAAGGTATGCAAGAAAAGCCGAGCCATTTCCCAGCTTTGCGCACAGCGGAATCAGAGTCATAAAGGCGTTTGAGTTTTCGTCATAATCGCTTTCACTTCTGAAACATGATTTTAAATCCTTACAATAGCGTGATTTAAAATCTTTGAGGCAGAACTTGCCGTGCTCTTCTGCTGTCTCCTTTTCTTCTTTTTTCCGGGACATAAAGTCTTTCAGCGATTTTTTGTAGGCCGAGAGAATTTCCGTGCTTATTATTCCCTCACGGACTTTTATCGTGGGGCTTCTGAACATGATGGCGGTATATTTTTCTTCGGCACTTGAAAACCTGTTTGAAGAAGAGTGAAATTTATTTTCAAGATAAGTTCCCCGGGCATAGGGGCGGCCTTCAAGATATGCGAAGTCTGCTCCGAAGAAGTCTGTCTTTTCAAAGCCAAGCTTTTTGGCAAGACTTGCGGCGGCTATAGTCACGGTACCGCTTCCCGCGTCTAGATGAAGAAAGGCTCTTTTTCCCGTAAAAAGGGAGGCGTATTGTGCCAGGGGGTGTCCGCTCTCTGCCAGGAGCACATTTTCGGAAAAGTCCAAGACCTTCCTTATGGCACTTGGGTTGGCGGCCAAATCAAAGACAAAGAGCGTGTCGCCTGAAAGCTTTCCCATGTAATGCTCGTGAGAGACCATCTGGCCGTCAATGGAGACGACGGCATCACTTTTTATCCCGGCCTTTGAAAGTGATGAAAATGCCGTGTCTGTGGCTATTATGAAATATTTTTCTCTTTCGGCTTTCAGTTTTTTGATGCTCTCATCCAGACTGGGGCCTGCGGCGATTATTGCGGCTGTCCTGTCGATTTTATTGGACTTTTCACAGGCCTCTTTTTTAAGTCTCTCCCTGTATTCCCAGAAATCAAGGGTTTTTTCTGCAAGAGAAAGATTTGTCAGTATATTTTTCTGCCATATTTTTCCGAAATGGCTTTGGACAGAAAAATCGGCGGCCAGGAGCTTTAAGGCTGCATTGATTTTTTCCCTGCATAAGTCAGAGCTTCCCTTGAAAATATTTTCCCACTGCCGGAGGGCGAGAATAGTAAGGTTTCCGTGAAGGGCCGGCTTGTAAGAAGAGAGCAGTGTTGTTTCCAGGCTGTCTATGTCCGAGAAAATTACCCTCTTGTCTGTCATCAGTTTTTGCACGCAGGGAATTCTGGAAAGAAAAGTGATGTCAGCCTTTGCCTTCTCAATGACAAGAATTTTTGCTTTCGGACATTTTTCTATGAGTTTTTCCACATGATAGCCGCCAGCAAGACCGAGAACTACAAAAAAGAAGCAGTCAGCATTGGTCTGGGCTGCGAAGGCTTCCGCTTCCCTCTCAGGATTGTATTTTGAGTGCAGGAGTATTTCCCTTCCCTGGTCTGAATAGCACAAGGGGATTAGTTTTCCGTCTTTTGATTCAGTTATCGATGAATATGAATATTCAGCCATTTTATCCCCTGATTAGCCTCCCGCATTTTTTTAGCAGAAGAGCGATTTTTTCATGGAGTTTTTCTTCAAGAATTTTTTTCTTGTCGCCGGAAAGCTCTCTTTTGATGAGAATTGCGTCCATTGGAAAGACTTCCTCTATAAATTTACTGCTTTTAGAAAGTTGCAGAAGGCTTTCTTCAAGGATTTTTTTTCTTTCCCCTCTCGTGATGATGTTTTTTTCTCCAGAAAAGCTGATTTTTTTTGTGCAATCATTCTTTTTTTTGACAAGTTCAGTTTTCTCAAAATCATTCCAGTTTTTTTCGCTGATGTTTCCCAGGGGAAAATCATATTTGAAGTTATCCGACAATCTGCTGACTCTTTTTGAAAAATATGCTGAATTTGTTATGAACCAGTTCCTGTAGATTTCAAGACTTTTTTCTGAGGAAAAGCGGGATTTTGTGATTCTTGTTTCACAATTCCTTAGCCTTGAATCATTTTTTGAGTTTCCGTTTTCCAGGGCATTAGGCTGCGTGTGCTGAAATGCCGGGGAGGGAGCCTGATCCAGGCCACAGAGATAGATATTGCCGTCTGTAAGCGTGTGAGCAAAACAAAGTGCCGTTCCAGCGACGGTTCCATTACGCTCAGAAAGCATGTAGGGGCAGCCTATTGCATCAAGGAAGTCTTTTTCGAGTCCGTCATCATAAACAAGGGGAATAATCTTGTTATTTTCAAATATTTTTTTTGGAACCGCACTTTCTGCTTCTAGGGCAAAGATAGTGGAGTCCTGACCTGAGAAATCGATGTGTCTTTTTGCCCAGTAGCCCCCATCAGATGAAATTACCATGTCTGCCCTTATTCCGTTTTTCTGAAGGGGCATTAAGGCTGATGAGACGGCTATCAGAAAAAAGTAATCCCGGTATTTTTTGAGAAAGGGAAGGGAACTTAAAAGGCTTGGACCTGAGGCTGCGATAATAAGGGGAAGGTTTCCTTTTTCCGCAATGACAGGTCTTTTTATGTTTGAGGCGAATATTAGTGAGTTTTTAAGCCAGCGCTCCGAAAAATAGGCCCTTGTCCCCATTACATCCCGGGCTTTTAAAATTGCCTTTTTGATTTCTTCCCAGCATCTGACAGTTTGCTCAGGAAAGGCATTTTGTGAAGGAGGCCAGCTGAAGGCCAGACTTGAAATAAGTTTTTCTTCTCCAAGAGTCTCGAATAAAATTTCAGAAAGAGGAATTGAAAAATTCGCCTGATCGAGGTAAAAAACTTTATGCCATTGGCTGTCAGATTTTACGAAGGCACTTGAAAATCTTATGGCGCAAATCAATGCGTTTGGGAACTTTTTTTTTATCGCATCAGCACAGTAGGATAGGGCTGGCTCCAATATAAAAAGACATAGAGGGGAAAAATCTGCCTCGACAGTTTGGGCAAACCTTTCTCCCTCAACTAAAGGATTGTATTTTGAGTGAAGATATTTTCCTTTGAAGGAGCATGTCATTTCTCCAGACCTGCTCGATTCAAAGATGATTTCATAATCCATGGCTTAAGCTAGCACTTGCAGAGGAATTCAAGTGTCCCCTTTGCATTTGGGCAAAGGCCGGCGGAAAGCAAGAGAACTTGCTTCGTAGCCTTTGTGCCGAACAAGCCAATCAAGGTACGGGCAACATGGTAGGCCAGCAATTGTTCGTCCTCTTCGTCTTTTGCAAAAAGAACGACCTTGATTTCGCCCATTGAGCCTGTCTGCGAACAGTTTGGCGCCCTGAAAAGAGGGGCAATGCTTGTCTGTGCTATTTCTGTTATTGAGCGAGTGACCAAAGCCTTTAGCTCGTCGCCAGGAAGTTCTACTGATGAAAGCTCTTCTTCAATACAGACCTTCAATGACAGCATGTAAAGCCTGCTTTCTGAGATTCCAAGACCTGTCTCAATATTTTTCTGAAGTTTTGCAATGATTTTCTTCGTTTGGTTTTTGAATTCAACGATATTTTTCAGAGTTACGGAAACTTCAGAAGCTGGCGGCAAAATCAAATCAGGGTCTTCTTCAAGCTCCAGGAGAACAAAAATCATTGGTCTTTCTTTGTTTCTGAAGGGCAGGAAGAATATTTTATTAATCTGACTTAAAATTTCGTCTTCAAAAAGCCCGTCGAATTTATCCAACTCGTTGAAATCTCGGGAAAAACACTGCCATTCAAATGCCTTTGAGAGGGTTCCAAGCCAGAATTCCTCCGTTTCGGTGAGCAGGGCTATTTCCCTTGCTGAAAAACCAACGGCATCTGTCGTGTAGTAGAATTTCCCCTCAGCCGTTGAGCAAGGCGTGAGAATGGCTGCCCTTATGAAGCCCGATCTTTTTGTCCATTTTTCAAACGAAGGGGTGACATCTGCAAGAACGCTTTGAGCTTTCTGCAAAAGTCCCCTTTTTTCAGTAGTTGCCATTTCCATTAGTTAAGTCCCAGTTCCTTGAACAGCTTTTTGTATGTCTCAAACTGCTCTGACTGTGCGAATTCAGCAATTTTTTCTTCGGGGAGATTCTCCAAAAGCTGATCCATATATGAGAGGACTGATTTGATTTCTTTCTGCAGGTCGCCAGGAATTGATGACTGAACTTGTGTTTCCTCTTCTTCTTCCTCGTTTTTGCGGCTTTCCTGAAGGGCTGCCTCAGAAGAAAGAAGCTCGTTCAACTCACCAGCCGTGATTGATACGCTGCCTTCTTCTTTTTCTTCCTCGATTTCTTCTGTTGCAGGCTCATTTTCTTCTGCGATATCCGCAAAAGCCTCTTCAAAGTTCTTTGTCTCTGCCTCTTCTGTTACTTCAGCAGTGCTTTCTGTGGCTTCTGCATCATCGAATACGAAAGGCTCATCAAGAAGATTTGTGTCGCTTTCGCTGCCTGCTTCAGCAAGAGTTTCTTCGACAGGAGCTTCTTCGATTGCTGCTTCTTCAACAATTTCTTCGACAGGAGCCTCTTCGATAGCCGCTTCTTCAACTGGGACTTCTTCCGCAAGAGTTTCCTCGACAGTAGCTTCTTCGATTGGCTCTTCGTCAATCAGGTTTTCCTGGCTTGACTCAACAAGAATGTCATCTGCTTTGGGAACGAGAATTTCTTCTGGAAGTTCTTCTTCCTCATCAGCAATATTTGTATCGATGTCATCGAGAACTGGCTCTTCGATGCTTTCATTTGAGAAATCAAGGGAGCTTTCTTCTTCGCTAACTGTGTCCTGAGCGTTTTCTTCTGTTACGCTCTCTTCTTCGATAATTGTGTCAGCGCTTTCGTCCTGGGCTTCAATCGTGTTCTCAACGATAGCCTCGTCTACGCTGCCTTCTTCGGACTGAAGTGGAGCTTGACCTTCGACCATTTCAGCCGTATTGAGAATGTTGTCCATTTCATCAAGTGAGAGGGCAATCGTATCGTCGTCATCACCGTCGCCGAAGAAGCCGCCGTTTGACTCGGTTTGCTCACTTTCCTCGATGGGAGCGTCTTCGGAAGTGCTGGCTGGGGCAAGGCTTTCCTTACTCTTAAGCTCTTCAAATTCGCTTTTAAGATTTGAAATTTCGTTTCTGAGTGATGAAAGCTCGGAAGCAATCTGGCTGAGAATGCTGTTTGTCGCAGCGTTGATTTCCTCGTCCTTTTTTACGGCTTCCTGCTCGACGGCTGGAGCTTCTTCCTCAATGGCTGGAGCTTTCTCTTCGACGGCAGGAGCATTTTCTTCAAAAGTCTCTTCTGTAGCAATTGGCTCGCTGAGGTCTTCTGAAAGAGGCTCTTCGGCTGGAATTGAAGACAAATCTGGCTCTGGAACGGACTCGAAAATGTCTGCTTCTGCTGAAGGCTCTTCAATTTCCTGCTGGACTTCGCTGTCGGCTTCGTCAATTTCTGGCATGTCAATTGGAATATCCTCGTCTTCTGCTTCATCAAATGAGATGTCATCGACGATTTCCGCAGAGTTTTCGTCTGGACTTGCAAAGTCTGAGCTGCTTTCTTCTGCGTATGACTCAGCTTCTGGAATTTCAAATGCTTCTTCTTCGTTTGCAGGAATGTCTACGGCCGTTTCTTCAAAGACAGGCTCGTCCATATCAACGACGCTGATGTCCTGACTTTCTTCGGCTGGAGCAGGAGTATCTACCAATGATGTTGTGTTACCGTTTTCGTCTTCGATTGAATCCATGATTGAATCCAAATCGAAATCATCATCATCCTGTTCAGGGTAGGGCTGAGGAGTGGCGGTGGCAGCTTCTTCCTTCGCCTCTTCTGTTTCTATAGAAACGTCTCCGACATCGTCGTCTGACATGAGGCCAATGCCTTCTGCCTCATCGGAAATTGCAGGACTTTCTTCTCCAAGTGAAGGAGCTGCTTCTTCTGCCTCTTCCTGAGGGGCTGGCTTTTCTTCTTCGCCGCTAGACTCTTCTGCATTAATGTCAAAGCCGAATGATTCAAGGCTGATTTCTTCAGTTCCGTCTTCATTGATTTTTGGTTCAGGGGCAGCTTCTTCCTGTACGGGACTGGCTGCCTGAGAATCTGCTGAATCGCTGAAATCTACGCCGAAGTCGCTCAAATCAACGCTTTCTGTTCCGTCGCTGGATACGCTTGATTCTGAAGAAGACGATGAATCTTCTCCGAAGTCAACGCCAAAATCGCTGAGGTCAACTTCTTCGGAACCTGGTATGGACTCGCTTGCTGCAGGAGATGAGGCCTGACTAGCCGGGCTTGAGCCTGTATCGTCAAATGAAAGGTCAATGTCGAGGGGACCGTCATCGATGAAAGACGGGGCATCCGATACGCTTGGAGCATCGGAAACCGTGATGTCGCTTGCTTCCATGAAGTCATCGGCCGCTACAGTTTCTGTGGCTGGAGCTTCCTCACTGCTTTCTGGGGATGGAGCTGGGGCTGCATTTCCTTCGTCTCCCTCAAAGACACCGCCCTCAATGAATTCGTCGAGGGATATTTCTTCAGTTTCGCCTGAGGCAGCTTCTGCCGGGCTGCTTTCTCCCATGCCTGCAATATTGGCAAGCTCATCCTGCGAGAGGGCGGTTTCGCCAGAATCAAAGGCTGAATTGTCAACGATGTCAATGTCTCCGAAATCCGGTAAATCGTTATTTATATCGCTCTGGAGTTCAGTGGCTCCTTCTTCAATTTCAGATGAAACGGTGCGAGGCGGCTTTTTGACCCAAACGCCGTAATTATCAAGTTCGTTTGTTTTATCTGAATCACTCATATTCGTTCCCCTTAAAAGCATTTTAAAAGTCTTTGCTTCTATATCGGTATATTTTATCATAACTCTAGAAGAAAAGTCCAATTATTTTTTCATTATAAAAACATTTTAGAAATTTTGCCTTTAAGCCGATATTCAAAAGGCTATGACAAAAATGTTCAGGGTTCTCGTAGCCGCCCTTGCAGGAACTGCCATATACGTCCTCGTCTCTTTTACATGCGGAAGGGATGGAATTTGGGCGGATGGACAGCTTCGCGAGCAGAAGAGAATCCTAAGTGCCCGTGCGGACGAAATTCAGAAAATTAATGACAGCCTCTCTCTGGAATATACGGCCCTGGAAAAGGATCCTGATGTAATCGCCGGATTCGCCAGAAAAATGGGATATGTTCGTGACGGTGAGAAAGTCGTTAAAATAAACGGGCTTATTTCTATGGACGAATATCACTTTGAGACAGGAACTCCGATAAAATCGCTGGAGCCATATTCCCTGCCTGAGTGGTTCTGTAAGCTGGCGGGTTTGCTTATGTTTTTCGTGACTTATCTATATCTCATGGTCAAGGAATACAGGGCGAGGGAGCAAATCGGTACGAAAACAAAAGTTAAGATAAAGGGGATTCCGGTCTATGATTTGCCGCAAGTGTGATGAAGTGTCTGCCCAAATAGCAGCGGATTATTTGAGAAGGGGTAAAATCGTCATTCTTCCTACGGATACGGTTTATGGTTTTTCAGGAATCGTTGACGGAAGGCACTATTCATTTCATACTTATGAGAAAATTTGTGCCATAAAAAGGCGGGATGAGGGTAAAAATCTCATTCAGCTCTTGGCAAAACCTGATGACATAAAAAAATACACCCGGGATGTCATTCCGACTTTCCTTTTGGAAAAATGGCCTGGACCTCTTACCATTATAGTGCACACTTTCGCTGAGGACGGTAACTTTGAGACCACTGCCTTCCGCTGTCCGGGCGACGAATGGCTGAGAAAAGTCATTTCCCTTTGCGGAGCTCCGATTTATTCCACCAGCGCAAACAGAAGCGGCTCTCCGGTCCTTGATAACATTCAGCAGATAAAAAAAGAATTCGGAAAGGAAGTCGAGCTGCTAGTGGATGACGGAGACAAAAAAGGCGGCTTGCCTTCGACGATTGTTTCTATTGATGAAAGCGGAAATTTGAAAATCGTCAGGCAGGGTGCCGTTAAAATTGAAAATTGATTATTTTGAAGATTGAATTATTTTCTGTTCCAGGTCGAGCTTAGGCTTCCCTGTTCTGTGCCGTCATTCGTTTGGATGACGGTATTTTTTACGCCTTCCAGTGTGTCAGCGGAAGTGAGACTGAAATTCCAGGTGATTGGGGAGGCCGTTCTTGCACAGGCAAGAGCCTGTTCCCTTGGAAGCTCTGGGAAAAAGGAGGCGTTTGATTTTCCAACCTGGGATATTTCCAGATTCGTGGTTTTTCCGCCGATGCTGACGCTCTTTACGGAAATCTTTATGTTCATAGTAGCTCCGTTCTTGAAGATGACGAAGCCCCTTCCTCCTCGCAGTATTATGATTTTGTCTGCGTATGGCTCGCCGCTCCATGTTCCCGCAAGGGATTCGATGTCGATTCCTGTCTTGAAGTCCTTAGCCAGATTAGCCTTGTCCGCCGTCTTGAATTCCGGGGCGGGGGATTTTAAATCTGAGAGGACTTTTTCGATTGCGCTTTTTGCTCCCACGAGAATTTTATAGTAGGACTCGTAGTTTTCGCTGGTGGAATGGGTGATACCGTCTTCTTGGGTGACGGCATTAAAGCGGCAGTTCCAGATTGTCTGACCGTCCGGATTTTTCTGATCGCTGATTTCTGCATAGAAGAAAACCTTTGCGTTCGTGCTGGCAAAATTTGGAAGGGAGCTTGCGGCCCTGCTGATGTCAGGTCTTTTGTCATCCACCTTTACCCCGTCGATAGACCTTAACTGGGTGAGGAATACATCCTGGGCCATTTTGAGCATATTTGTGTCGGAAGAGGCGGACACGACCCCGTAATAATCCACGAGAAAATCGTCTGCGCCCGCATGTAATAATGGAGAAAAAATCATAAATATTAGGCTTAAGAGCCTTGATTTAGATTTTAGATTCTTCAACTTATGACAAATCCTTCCTGAAATCCCGGGCCATGTCACGGTCCAGATCCCTTTGCTTGATTGTCTCCCGCTTGTCGTAGAGCTTTTTGCCCTTGCATACGCCCAGCGTGAGCTTTACACGGCCATTTTTAAGGTAAAAATCAAGCGGAACCAGCGTAAAACCCTTTTCGTCAACCTTGCGCTTTATCCGCTTTATTTCTTCCTTGTGGAGAAGAAGCCTTTTCTTTCTGTCCGGGTCATGGTTGAAGACAGAAGAATATTTATACTCAGAGATATGGAAGTTGCGCATCCAGACCTCATTATTTATAATTTCGGCAAAAGAATCGGCGAAGGACACATTTCCTGCCTTTACGGACTTGACTTCTGTTCCTTCCAGCTCGATTCCGCATTCGTAGTGTTCTTCGACGAAATAATTAAAACGAGCTTTTTTGTTCTGTGCAATTATCTTTACATTTTCAGACATATCTTTTTATTATAAGGATAACAATCTTGACTTGCAACAGTTTCATAAAATCTGATATTCTATCTGCATGGACAAGAATATTTATGCCATTTCATACAAAATGCGCAAGGAACTTTACAGCCGCATTTTTTCCATAACCGGCATCCTCCTGCTTTTTTTTCTGGTTGTCTCTCTTTTCCTCAATTTCATTTTTTTCCCCGTGGTGAACAAGTCCGATTCAATGTCGCCCGACATTCCGGCCGGAAGCTGTGAATTCGTCAGCCCTCTTTCAAGAACTCCTTCCAGGGGCGATGTGGTCCTTCTTCAGAATTACGAGAATTCTCAGTCTGGAGCCATAAAAAAATTCCTTAAGACACTGGCTTTTTTTGTCAGCCTTAGAAAATGGCAGCCCTTTGAAGAAAAATCTCCTTTCGGCACGCAGCCTGTAATCCGTCGCGTCGTTGCCCTTCCTGGCGATACAATTTACATAGACCGCTATGTAGTTTTCGTAAAGCCGGCCGGCCAGAGTCATTTTCTGACAGAATTTGAAGTCACTCAGTCAAAATACAATGCCAAGATTCTCGTTCCGCCGGCTGGCTGGGATTCGGATCTTGGGGCAAAGGCCTCAATCAGCCAGATTACCCTTGCTGCCGACGAATATTTCGTTCTTGGTGATGACCGGCTTTCAGCGGCAGACTCCCGCATCTGGGGGCCGGTAAAGCATAAGAATATCATCGGAAAAGTCCTTTTGCTTTATTTCCCATTCAGCAAATTCAAATTCCTTTAATGACGGCCTCTCTTTACGCCCATATACCATTTTGCAAAAAAAAATGCGATTACTGTGATTTTTTCAGCATTGAGGAAAAGTACAGGCTGGGAAAATGCAATGATTTGTCAGATTCTTATCTTTCTGCCCTTGTTAATGAAGCCGCCTTTTATGCTGAATCCTATGGAATAGAAGCCTGGGAGACGGTTTATTTGGGCGGTGGAACTCCAAGCCTTCTTTCGTCCCGCCAGATTTCCTTTTTCTTCTCAGAATTAAAAAAAATCCTTCCCTTTAAGGAAAATGCTGAAGTCACCATGGAAGTAAACCCCGATGATGTGAGCGATGAATTTCTTGCGGCCTGCACTAATGCTGGAGTGAATCGCCTTTCCATGGGAATACAGGCTGTCGATGACAGGGCGCTAAATGCCGTTAACCGAGGCTCTTCGGAAAAAATCATAGCAAGTGCCCTGAATTGCCTTAAAAAAAAATGGCATGGCCGTCTTTCTGTTGATTTTATAGCAGGATTGCCTTGCCACACTTATGATTCATTTAAAAGACAGTTCGGGATTCTTGATGAATATCCTGGAATAGATCATGTGTCCCTTTACACCCTCATGGTTGAGGAAAACACTCCATTATGGAAGAAAATCGAAGATAACGAAATCAATTATTCATTTGAAAAGGCTGATCGAATGTGGCTTCTCGGCCGAAATATTTTGGAAAAGCATGGCTTTGTTCATTATGAAGTCTCTTCTTTTGCCAAAAAAGGTTTTGAGAGCCGGCATAATTGTGCCTATTGGACTCAGAAAAGTTATGTAGGCATTGGAGCCGGAGCCACTGGAACAATCTACGACTTTGAGGAAAAAAAAGCCTTGCGCTGGACAAACGGTCTTTCTATTCCGGCCTATATTTCAGGCGTTGAAAAATGCCTTGCCGAAGACAAAAATCCGGCTTTGCTCAGACGGCAAATCGAAGAACTGTCGGCTGAAACTTTGGAATTTGAGGCTCTTATGCTGGGATTTCGTCGTCTTGAGGGAATCTCATCGCTTGATTTCCAGAAAAAATTCGGAAAATCACTGGAGGAAAGAATCGGCTCAGACAGGGACGAGGGCCTTTTCTTTCAATGGAGGAAAAAAGGCTTCGCTCTTGTTAGAGAAAGCCCGGATGGTGACAAGATTTATGCCATGAGCCGCCGTGGAATCCTCCTTTTAAACCGCTTCCTCGAAGAGCTGATGTAATTTCCAATTTTTGATTTGCAGCCTTCAATTTTAGTCGATTGGAATTTCAATCAGAAAGGCTGAGCCTTTTCCCAGCTCAGAAGTTGCGGAAATCTTCCAGCCGTGGGCCTTGATTATTGTCATGACTGTGGCAAGTCCTATTCCCATGCCTTCTTCCCGCCTTGATGAGCTGGACCTGTAGAACATGTCGAAAATCTTTTTCAGGTCATCCTTGGCTATGCCGATGCCGGTGTCGCTTATTTTAAGGAGAAGCCTTCCATCCCCCTGTGCTCCGCTTTCTTTTTTTGCGCTGATTATGATTGCGTCATTGTCATTTGTGTAGCGGAGTGCGTTTGAGAAAAGATTTTCGAGTACCCTGTGAAAAAGCTCCTTGTCGAAGGGAATCTCGATTTTTTCGTCGCAGTCTATTTGAGCGCTCACATTGCGCTTGAAAATTCCCCCGGTAGTCACGGCTGATTCGGCAAATTCCTTTATGACAGGCATGATGTCCTGCTTTTTGAGCTGCTGAACCCAGTCTGTTTGATTCAGCTTTACGAAATTTATGAGGGTGTTAATCATGTTCTCAAGCTGCTCTGTTTTCGTGCTTATTATGCCGAGGGTTTTTTTCATTTTCTCAGGTGTGTCGCAAAAACCTTCGCTCATGGCCTCCGTGTAGCCTTTTATAACTGCCACAGGAGTGCGCAGGTCGTGGCTGATTCCCATGATGAATTTTGCCCTTCTTTCTTCGTTGTCCTTTAGGGCCAGTCTCATTTTGTCAAGATTTTCCGTCAGGCTGGTGATTTCGTTGTCGTTTCTGGAATTCTTTTCGTATTCAAGCTCTACATCAAGCTCTCCGTCGGCGATTTTCTGAGTGTTCTTGTTTAGGATGGTAATAGAGCGGGATATCGTGTAGATAAGGTTTATGATGATGAGAATGCTGAAAATCTCAAAGATTGCTATGAAAATAAGTAGCGTGCGAAAAGTTTTCTCAAAGCCGGCCTTTCTTTTGACGCTGTTTTGTTCCCGCAGTGCCCTGCTGATGAATATAATGCTGTGGGAATTCTCCAGGGGCGGGGAGACGAACTGGTAAAAATAATCGTCACTGGTCTCGTTCATGTAGCGGAAAATGTCGCCTTTGCCTATTTCGCTCTTTCCCTTGAAGTCAGAAATGGTGTTGGCGAGAATGAAGTCCTTTTCCTTGTTCTTTGTTTCTATAATGATGAATTCGACATTGGGCGGAAGGGTACGGAGAAGCTGCTTGAAAACGCCTATGTCCCTCTGGGAAAGGGGAATCTCGCTCAGTTGCCTGACCTGCTTGTAGCCTTCTATTAGAATGCGCTCTGGCCGGGTAAGGTAATGGTAGGCTGGAAGGGTGAGGGCAGCGAGAATCGGAACGAGAATGACTCCGATTAGGAAAATGCGGAGCCTTGTCTTAATTTTCAAAGAGATACCCCATTCCAAAAACTGTTTTTATAAAGTGGGGGTCGGACGGATTTGCCTCGATTTTTTTTCGCAATCGCTGAATGTAGACAGCAACGGCCGTGACATCGCCGAAATCAGTGCCCCATACTTCCCGGTAAATTTTTTCGGGGGAGAGCTTTTCACCTTCGTGTTTCGTAAGGTATTCCAGAACCTTGTATTCCTTTGTCGAAAGGGAAATTTTTTCGCTGCCTTTTTTTAGAACGCATGAATTCAGGAGCAGCTTGTAATCTCCGAAAGCGTAGAATTCCTCTGCGGCGGCTGATATTTCCGAGCCACGGCGCAGGTTTGCCTTTACTTTTGCCACCAATACCCTTGGCGAAAAGGGCTTAGTTACGAATTCATCGGCTCCAAGCCCCAGTCCTTCTATTATATCCTCGTCTCCATCCCGTGCAGACGAGATGATTACCGGAATGGCGTTGTTGTATTTTTCCCGGAAAATTTTGAGGAATTCAAAACCGCTCATTCCCGGAAGATTAAGATCCAGGATGACCAGATCAGGTGTGCTTGTCTTTAGAATTTCAAGCGCATCCTCGGCATTAAGGGCCTTCGCCACTTCCATGCCTTCTTTTGTGAGATACATTGAGACCAAGTCCGACATTTCGGGCACGTCTTCGATGACAAGAATTTTTATGCTCATGTTTTAAACTTACAGAAAGCCGGCAAAAAACGCAACCGAAATTTGAAAATCTAATAAAAAATTATATTTTTCCGATAATGAGAGGGAAGAAAAAAAACTCTTTCAATATTTTTTCATTTGTTCTATAATGAGGAATATTTAAAGTCTTTTTTCTTACAGGGTGGGGGAAATGATACCTGTTACAAAATTGGACGGCTCAACTTACTGGATAAATCCGCACATGATTGAGAGCATGGAGCAGAATCCTGATCTCACGGTCACTTTTTTGTCCGGAAAGAAAATCGTAGTCAAAGACAAACCGCAGGAGCTAATCGACAGAATCGTCTCTTACCGGGCAAAAATAGGAATAAATGCCCAGGAAATATAAAAAAAAGGATTTTAGGAGAAAATCATGGATATAGCTACATTGATTGGTCTTATCGGTGGTACGGTTGCCATCGGTCTTGGTGTCGTTACATCAGGTGGTTCAATCGGCGGTATTATCGATATCCCGTCTGTATTCGTTACGGTAGGTGGTTCTTATGCCGCTCTCTTCATCGTTGCCCCTTTAAAACAGGCTCTTGGTCTGTTTAAGATTATGGGACGAGCGCTGAAAGTCCACGATTACGGCGAGAAAACGCTTATCCAAAACATGGTAGCCCTTTCTGAAAAGGCCCGTCGCGAGGGTATCCTTGCATTGGAGGAAGGCCTTGACGATTTGGACAGTGCCTTTATGAAGGAAGGCCTTAGGATGGTAGTAGATGGTACGGACGGAAATGTCATCCGCACCATCATGGAGAATGAAATGAGCGCGGCTGAGGCGCGTCACATGGAGTGGATTGGCGTTATCAACGCTTGGGCAGGTTACGGTCCTGGTTTCGGTATGTTGGGTACGGTTATCGGTCTTATCGGTATGTTGAACAACTTGGAAGACAAAAGCTCCCTGGGTCCAAACATGGCTGTCGCTTTGATTACGACCTTGTACGGTTCTATGCTGGCTAACTGGCTCGTCGCTCCTTTTGCCAACAAGCTTTCTTCTCAGAATGCCGCAGAAATGTCAACCATGGAAATGATTATCGAAGGTGTCCTTTCCATTCAGGCCGGTGATAACCCGCGAATCCTTGCCCTCAAGCTCCTTACTTATCTTGATCCAAAAACCCGCAAGATTATTGAACCGGATGTTCTCAAAGACTAATAAACAGGACTGAATATGGCAAAAAAAGAAAAAAAAGAACCTGCCAAACCGTCAACCGCCTGGCAAGGTACTTACGGTGACATGATTACCCTCATGCTTTGCTTCTTCGTAATGTTGTACGATCCGAGTGAGGTCGATACGGCGGCTTTGGCTCAGATTCAGCAGTCTCTGGAAATCGTCACTGAGTCAATCGAGGCTCCGGTTACTTCGGGAGGCCAGTCCCTTTCTCAGGGAAAACTTGCTGACCTTGGAAACTCAATATCGTCTCTTCCGGCCTTGGAAAAAGGAAAGTCCCTTTCCATCGCAAAAAAGAAGGCCGTCAGTCTCTTTGCACCTGAGGTCAACTCTGCGAAAATCACCATTTCAAGTGATGAGAGGGGCGTCGTCATTTCGCTCGCATCTGATGTCTTCTTCGAGCAGGGAAGCGCCCAGCTTAATATTGACGAAACCCGTGATATTCTTCTTAAATTGTCGAAATTTTTTCAAGATTCGGAACTAAAAAACCGAAGATTTAGAATAGAGGGACATACGGACAGCACTCCGGTTCCTGTTCTTGTGGATCAGAACGGCATTAATGTCGGCTATCCTTCGAACTGGGAGCTTTCTTCAGCCCGTGCCGCCAATGTTCTTCACTATCTGTCTGATTTTGGCATAAACGAGCAGCAGTTCTCCATTGCCGGATATGCAGACACAAGGCCGATGTTCTCAAACGAGACAAAGGAAGGCCAGGCGTACAACCGCCGCGTGGACATCATCATTCTTGATGAAGGCCATTTTTAATGTTACCATTTTCCGTGGTAGGATAAGGAGTTTTCTATGGCAGACGAAGAAGAAGGTTTGGAATTGGGTGATGGCGGAGATGCCGGAGCCGGTTCATCAAAAGGCGGAAAAGGTCTTCTGCTTCCAGGTCTTTTAAAATGGATTGCAATCGGTCTTGCGGCCGTTATCCTCATAGTCACAGTTGTTGTTATCACGATGAAGGTTGTGGGTGGAAACAATACCGGAACAGGAGCCGCAATCCCAATGACAGAGGAGTATACAGCCTCTAAGGAAATCCTTGACTGGTATACGTCTCTCGGTCTTATCCAGACACGCACCATGGAGGCAAATCCAGCTTCAGTTCGTGTTGATGTTGTGCTCGGCTACAAAAAAGAAGACAAGGCAACTTCTACTGAAATTACTCAGAGAACGGTTGAACTTAAAGACTTTTTACGCCGATATTTTACCCAGAAAACAGCAGAGGAACTCAGGCCTCAAAACGAGGAGAATCTTAAAATCGAGATTCGTAACGCTATAAACGACAGCATTTTGAGCTCTTCAAAAATTAAGGATGTTCGCTTCATGCAGATGGATGTAATTCAGCAATAGCTGAAAGTTCTTCTCGTAAAGTGATTTAGAATAAAAAAGGTGGAAGGAAAGACATGAACGAGGTTCTGTCACAGGATGAAATTGACCAGTTGCTTCAAGCCATCAGCTCGGGTGATTCCGGGGCAGATGATTTCAAGCCGGTCAGTGACACGCGAAAAATCAAGATTTACGACTTCAAGCGTCCGGATAAGTTCTCAAAGGAACAGATTCGTACCGTGCAGATTATGCATGAGACTTTCGCGCGTCTTACAACAACGAGTCTCTCAGCCCAGCTGCGTTCTCTGGTTCATGTTCATGTAGCCTCGGTCGACCAGCTGACTTACGAGGAATTCGTCCGCTCAATCCCGACTCCTACCACCCTTGCCGTCATCAATATGGATCCTCTCAAGGGAAACGCTGTCCTTGAGATTGACCCGGCAATTACATTCAGCGTCATCGACCGTTTGTTTGGTGGTACTGGCCAGGGCGCAAAAGTAAGCCGAGACCTTACCGATATCGAACAGTCTGTAATGGAAGGAATCATAGTCCGAATTCTCGCCAACATGCGTGAGGCTTGGACTCAGGTAATCGACCTTAGGCCACGACTCGGACAAATCGAGACTAACCCTCAGTTCGCTTCTATCGTTCCTCCGTCAGAAATGGTCGTTCTTGTAACATTGGAAACAAAAATCGGTGAAGAAGAGGGTATGATGAACTTTTGTATCCCTTACATCACCATCGAGCCGATTGTATCAAAACTTTCGTCACAGTTCTGGTTCAGTTCTGTTCGTCGAAGCTCCACGACCCAGTATCTTGGCACCCTCAAGGAAAAGTTGTCCGATGTCAACATGGATGTCGTTGCGGAAATCGGTTCTATAAATCTTCCAATTCGTGAAGTGCTTTCTTTGCGGGCAGGGGATGTTGTCCGTCTCTCTACCGTGCGTGTGGGAGACCCGCTGACCCTGAGTGTTGGAAACGAAAAGAAATTTTACTGTCAGCCTGGTGTCGTCGGCAAAAAGATGGCTGTGCAGGTTATTGGAAAAATAGATCAGAGTGAGTCTGATGAATTCGAAGAATTATCAGTAGAAGGAGATGAATCTTATGAGTGATGGAACAATATCACAGAGCGAAATTGACGCATTGCTGAGCGGCGTTGATGTTGGAGGTCTCTCATCAGGTCCGTCTTCCAATGTTAATATCGATACGGCAACCCTTAAAAAATTTGCGGACGGCATTAAAGACAAGGTTGCCTCAAATTTGAATGGCATGACAGGCTCCAGCTTCGAGGTGGGAGCTCCTACGGTTGAGTCTATGGAGCGTGACCAGCTCCTTGCGAAACTCCCGGAGATGGTCGTTGCCGTTATGGCTGATTTTAACGCTGGTCTTAAAGGCGACCACCTTGTTTTGCTTTCTCCTGACTTTGCCCAGAAAATTACAAGCCTTGTCAACAAGGAAGAAAACGCAGAGCTTGATGACATGGCTCTTTCTGTAATCGGTGAATTCATCTCAACCCATACAGGTTCTGAAATCACTGATTTGAGCTCAATCGCAGGCCTTGCTTCGAATCCGCCGGAGGCCGTTCATGTGCCGAAAGCCATGGTTCGTATCCCCCAGGGAAATTTTGCCCTTTTCAGCTATCCTATTTCCCTTGAAGGCCAGACCTATACTTTGTGGGAGGCTGTTTCGAGCGATGTTGCTGAGGGAATCGCAAAGGCTCTTGGCGGCGGAACTCAGGAGGCTGCTCCTGCCGGCGGCACTCTCAATGCGGCTGACATGGCTTCCATGGCAAACCTGGCCGGCGGCTCTCCACAGATGGGTGGCATGGCAGGAATGGGCGGAATGCAGATGGGAGGCATGGGAATGCCTCAGGGCGGCATGCAGATGGGCGGTTTCCAGCAGCAGCCTATGATGGGCGGAATGCCGATGGGTGGCATGCAGATGGGCGGTTTCCAGCAGCAGCCTATGATGGGCGGAATGCCGATGGGTGGCATGGCTATGCCAAACGTTCAGTCTGTTCAGTATCCTAACCTTGCTGGCGGTCCGACAAGCCAGGAGCAGGGAAACATCGGTCTTATCATGGATGTAAACATGGAAATGACCGTAGAGCTTGGCCGAACCAAAAAGCAGATTAAAGAAATTCTTGGAATGGGCGAGGGTACGATTATCGAGCTTGATAAGCTGGCCGGTGAGCCTGTTGATATCCTTGTCAACCATAAGCCGATTGCGAAGGGCGAGGTTGTAGTAATCGACGAAAACTTCGGTGTTCGTGTCACGGAAATTCTTTCTCCTATGGAAAGGGTTAGCGACCTTCACTAAAAAAAATCATAAAAAATAAGGCGCATCTGTCTAAAATCATTCGACAGATGCGTTTTTTTTTGTTATAATCTGAAAAAATCGATAATTTGTCAAAAAGTGGGTGGGATTATGACAAAATTTTCTCAAAAAAACGTCTTTAAAGGCTTTTTATGCCTTTCTCTTCTTTTTTTCTTATCTCAGTATTGTGTTTTTGCCCAGCAGGCGGCTTCTGTTGAGGAGCAATCAAGCCTTGTCTCCCAGCAGGAAAATTCCCCTGCCCAGAACTGGAACTGGACTTCAGGTGAAGGTGAGCAAACTCCCCAGACTACATCGACTTTAGGTCTTTTCATCAGAATGGTGTTTGCCCTTCTTATTGTGGTTGCCCTTGCCTATGTTGCAATGCGTTTTCTGAAAAGAAAGACGAGACTGGCAGTTTCTGACGATCCTTTCCTGCGTCATGTGTCTCATCTTGCAATTGGAGCTAACCGTTCAGTTGATGTGGTTACTATCCTCGACCATGCCTATATTCTGGGCGTTTCAGACAATGCGGTTAATCTTATCGGTCAGATTGACGATCAGGAGCTGGTCAATTCCATGAATCTTTATGCCGACAAAAACGACAATACCAGGCGCCCCAGGTCTTTTGAGGATATTCTTTCTATTTTTATGCCGGGCACTTCGAGAAATTCTCAGTCTCAGAATATATATGGCTCTAGTGCCCATAATGCGGCCGACATGCTTCAGCGACAGCGTAACCGTCTAAACGAGGAGCAATAAAATGAAGGCAATGATTTCGATTTCTTTTCATAAATGGCTTCCAAGGATAGTTCTTGCGGCTTTTATGGCTATTTTCTGTCTTTTTCCGGTGGCATCCCAGTCTAGGCAGAATCAGAACTTTCCATCCGGTTCCACTTCAGGAAGAACGGAGATGGGCAGGCAGGTTGGCGGAATTGATTTTCCGAATATTGATGTGAATATTACCCGGCCTCAGAGCGGGCAGGAAGTTGCCTTTTCAGTTCAAATTCTGCTTCTTCTTACGGTTCTTACCCTGGCTCCGAGCCTTTTGATTCTCACGACATGCTTCTTGAGGTTTTCAATCGTGCTTGACTTCATTAAGAGGGCTCTTTCCTTGCAGCAGGTTCCTCCGACATCAGTTTTAAACGGAATTGCCCTTTTTATGACCATTTTCATCATGTTCCCAACCCTGCAGAATATTTACAACAATGCCTTGCGCCCGCTTTCAAACGGCGAGATAGGAATAGAGCAGGCTTACAGACAAGCCGAGGCTCCGCTGCGCACTTTTATGCTCAATCAGACAGTTAGCGTACAGTCAGACGGTTCCTTGAGCTCCCGCTATATTACTTCCTTTCTGGCCATGGCAAGGTTGCCGGCTCCCAAGGGGCCAGAGGACATTCCAACCTATGTGATTGTTCCGGCCTACATTTTGCATGAGCTGACGGTTGCATTTAAAATCGGCGTTTTTCTCTATATTCCCTTTATCGTCATAGATATGGTTGTGGCCAGCGTTCTTATGAGTATGGGTATGATGATGTTGCCTCCAGTTCAGATTTCAATGCCATTTAAGCTAATGCTTTTCGTAATGGTTGATGGATGGGGTCTCTTGACCCAGCAGCTTTTCCAGTCAGTTATTAAGTAAAGGAGAAAATTATGTCAGTCGGAATGATTGTTAATTTGATGAGGGGCGGGGTTTTTCAGGTCTTTATTTTGTGTGCCCCGGTTCTTGGCGCGGCCTTGATTGTCGGCCTTATAGTCGCTATTTTTCAGGCGACGACCTCCATCCAGGAGCAAACCCTTACTTTTTTGCCCAAAATGCTGGTGATTCTTGCTGTCCTGGCCTTTCTCGGAGGCTGGATGTTTGATGTGATGGGAAATTATACTGTCAATCTTTTCAGTCAGATTCAGAATCTGGGAAAATAAAAAAATCGGGCTATGCTGGAAAGAATTCTTGCTAACAGTCCAGTTTTTCTCCTTATTGCGGTGCGGTGTTTTGCCATGGTAATGACGCTGCCTCTTTTTTCCATCAGAAATGTCTCTAGAATCTCAAAAATCGCCCTGACGGGTTATATGGCCTATATTTTGTTTCCTCATGTCGATTTTTCTGTCTATGCGCCTTACATCGCTTCTGATGGTGCCCTCTCTCTTCCCTATATTATGCTTCTTGTCGGGGAGGGGCTTATCGGCCTTCTGACCGGTTTTTATGTCACCATAATCTTCGCAGCCTTCAGTTCTGCCGGACAGTTCTTTGCCTTTCAAATGGGTTTTTCTGCCTCAGAAGTCTACGATGCCCTTTCTCAGGTCGAGAATCCCCTTATGGGACAGTTCTTTAATCTCGTGGCCATGCTGATTTTTCTTCAGTCTGATTGGGCTCTGCTTCTTTTTTCAAAAGCCCTTGTGGCAAGTTTTGACTCCTTGAATGCCATTTCTCTGGTCATTCAGAGGGAGAGCATAGTCCGTTTTTTGCTTGGCTCCCTGACTAAGCTCTTTGCTGATGCTTTTTTGATTTCCCTGCCAATAATGGGAACTCTTCTCCTTATTTCTGTGACAATGGGCATTCTTTCAAAGGCCGCTCCTCAAATGAATTTGATGAGCGAGGGCTTCCCGATTATGATTTTGGTTTCATTTTTTATTATATGGAGCCTTTTCCCTCAGATTTGTGAATTCTTCATTCGGTCATTTTCGTCAGGATTTTCAAGTCTGCAGCGCCTTTTTGTCATCACAGGGGGCGGCTCATGATTTCTGCCATTTATAAAGAAGACTCTTCCTTGTCCGAAATGCTTTCTCTCATCGACCTTCAGTGGTTTGCGGCTGAGGATGAAGGAAGAACTGAAGAGCCTTCCGAGTACAAAATACGAAAGGCCCGGGAAGAAGGCCGTGTTGCAAAAAGCCAGGAGCTTTGTTCTGCCCTTGTAATGCTGGTCACTGTTATCGTACTTATTATCGCGGCTCCTTATTTCTGGAGATGGTGTGAGGAAACTTTGATTTTTTACTTTACTCACATCAATGAAAGCGAGATGTTCCAGAAGCGCTTTTTCTACCAGTTTTTGATTTCTCTGGCAAAAATGGTCCTGCCTCTGGCTCTATGCGGTGCCGTGGCTGGAATCCTTGCGAATCTGGTTCAGAACAGGGGCTTTATTTTTTCGACCAAGCCTATTGAGCCTCAGTTTTCAAAGATAACGCCCAAAATTGGCCAGTATCTCAAGAAGACTCTCTTTTCATTTGAGGGCGGCTTCAATGTAATCAAGTCCTTCGTAAAAGTGGCAATAGTTTTCTTCGTTTCTTTCATTATAATCCGTTCAAGCTGTTTTGAGGTCGTTGGCAGCGGGGATTCGTCTAATAAAATCGTGATTCTTTCGCTGATAAACGGCTCAAATCTCTATAAGTCAGTTGCCCTTATCGCATGGACAGCGGCCAAAATCCTTGCGGTGAGTGCCGTTATATTCCTTGTGATTTCCATTCCTGATTATCTGGTGCAGAAAAAGCAGTTCATCGAAAGCATGAAGATGACAAAACAGGAAGTCAAACAGGAATACAAGGAGATGGAGGGAGACCCCGAGGTCAAGGCACATTTGCAGGCCGCTCAAAGGGAACTTTTGCAGAGGAACATGCCTCAGCAGGTTGCAAAGTCGGATGTGGTCATTACCAACCCGACTCATTTTGCCGTTGCCCTTATGTATGATCAGGCTCTTTCTGATGCCCCTCAGGTTACGGCCAAAGGAAGCGACAATTTGGCCTTCAGAATCCGTGAAATTGCCAGGGAAAATGATGTTCCGATAGTAGAAAATCGTCCTTTGGCTCGAGGCCTCTATGCAGAAACAGAAATCGGTGATATAATACCAGCTGACTATTTCTCTGCTATTGCAACGATTTATAGTCATCTGGAAAAATTCAATAACAAAAAGTAGTGAGCTATTTCGGGTGGGGATTTGAATGGCGAGCCGTTTTAATTTAAAAAATGTTTTGGGGAACATTGAAAATCATCTTGTCGCAGCCTTTGCTATTGCGATAATCATGGGACTTTTGATGCCTGTTCCTGGTGTCCTTCTTGATTTAATGATGATTGCTAACATTTCCATTTCAGTCATTGTTCTTCTTGTCGTTCTTTATACACCCAAATCTTCAGATTTTACATCTTTTCCCCGCGTTCTGCTTTTTGCAACCCTTTATGGACTGGCTCTAAATGTCTGTTCAACTCGTCTTATTCTCCAAAGGGCTTTTGCTACTGGTTACCGTGGCTTTCCAGGTCAAATGCTCAAGGCTTTTTCATCAATTGTTACTGGTGACAGTATTGCAAGGCCTTCTACTACCGGTCTTGTAATCGGTATGGTAATTTTTATCATCCTCATTATTATTCAAGTTATTGTTATTACCAAAGGTGCAACTCGTGTTTCTGAGGTCGCAGCCCGATTCAGCTTGGATGCCATGAATCAGAAATTCTTCGCTGTCGATTCTGAACTTAATTCCGGCTATATTACTGACGAAGAAGCCCGCAATAAAAAAGCCGCAATTCAGCGTGATATTGATTTTTACTCAAGCATGGATGGTGCCTCAAAGTTTGTCAGCGGAAATGTTAAGGCCGGTATCTTTATAACGGCTATTGATTTGATTGCAGGTATTATTGTAGGTGTTTCCATTGGTCATATGCCTTTTGGAGATGCTGCCGGTACATATTCCCGCCTTACCATTGGTGACGGTCTCCTCGGACAACTTCCTTCACTTTTGCTTTCATTTGCAACAGGCCTTATCGTTACCGGTAATTCGAGTGAGGAAGTTCTTGGTAAACAACTTAAAAAACAACTCACGAACAGTGGTTATGTTTATATCATCACTGGAGTTACTTTGGCTCTTATGAGCTTTATTCCCAATTTTCCATGGTATCTTTTGCTTCCTGTCGGAGCTCTTTTCATATTCTACGGCTACCGCCTTATCAGGAGCGAAAAGGCTTCTTTTGCAAAAAAACTTGAGGAAGAGCAGAAGGCAAAGAACAAGGCTGCCGGAAACGAGAACGGGGAGGTCAGTCCCGTCGTTCCCCTTGATGACCTTTGTCTGGAGCTTGGTTATGCCCTTATTCCCCTTGTTGACAAGGAAAAGGGGGCGGAGCTTTTGGAGCGTGTTACGAGAATCCGTCGGGAAGCAGCCCTTGACTTGGGGCTTGTGGTTCCAAAAATCCGTATTATTGACAACATGACTCTTGCTCCTGATGAATACAGCTTTAAAATCAAAGGAATCGAGGCCGGCCGCTCAAAAATTAAGCTGGGGTACTATATGTGCATGAACACGGGCAGTGTCACTGAAGAAATCAAGGGTGAGGCTACTACGGATCCTGCCTTTGGGGTGCCTGCAATATGGGTGAGTGAGGATCAG
>DGTW01000299.1 GCA_002393835.1 Treponema sp. UBA4326 | reverse complement strand
TGCTGCCAGCCGGGGATCTCCGTAAACACCATCAGGCCGCGCCGGTCGCATTCGTCGATAAAATACTGGCTCTGCGGATAATGCGAAGTGCGCACCTCGTTCAGGCCAAGCTCGTATTTCAGGATGTCGGCATCCTCTTTCTGCATGTTTTTTGGCATGGCATAACCGACATAAGGCCAGGACTGGTGACGGTTAAGCCCCCGGATTTTGACTTTCTTTCCGTTGAGATAAAAACCTCCCCCATCATAGCGGATGTCACGGAAGCCGAAGCGGGTCTCTTTTGAGTCCAGGAGATTCCCCGCATCGTCAAAGAGCTTCGTTTCAAGGACATAAAGATAAGGCTCCTCGACTGACCAGAGTTTTATTTCGCTATTTGGGTCAGTCGTGAATTTAACGCCCGGGGCAGCTTTAAGGATATTGGTGATTTTTCCGCTGCCTCCAGCAAGGCTGACCTCGGCCTCGTATTCTTTTCCATGCGTTTTTACGAAAACATCTTCTATGTAAACAGGATTTTTTACATCAATATAGACATCACGATAGATTCCACCGTAAGTCATGTAATCAATTACGAATCCGAAAGGGGGCTGGTTAAGGCTCTCATGGCTGTCGACCCTGACTGCAAGGAGATTTTTTTGCCCGGCCGGGGCAAGGGCCTCCGTAAGGTCAAGGGTAAAGGCCGTGTAGCCGCACTCGTGGCTTCCCAGCAATTTTCCGTTCAGGTAGACTTCGCTTTTGTGGGCCGCTCCCTCCACGGTAAGAAGAATGCGTTTTCCGCTCCAGGCAGGCTCGGTCGTAAAAAAACGGCGGTAAAGGGCGTCTTTCTGGTAAATGTCAGTTGAAAATGAATTGAAAGGAGTGACTGCAAAAGTGTGAGGCAGCCTGACTTTTGAAAAATCAGCATCGCAATCACTTTTTGTCATGGCAGGATTGAATTCAGGGCAGAAATCCCAGTCGTCGTTCAAATAAATTCTAGGCATAAAAAAAGTATAAGAGTGAAAGGAAGAAAAGTAAAAGAAAATTTTCGGACAAAAAAAAGCCCTACAGGATGTAGGGTTTTGAGCAAAGAGAGAATTTTTGAAAAAAAATTCTCGTAGCAAACTCAAAATCCACGGATGGATTTTGAGTTTCAAACATTCGGGAGCGAAGGGGCTCGAACCCTCGATCTCCGGCGTGACAGGCCAGCGCGATAACCAGCTTCGCTACGCCCCCAAAGGTTTGTATAATATACAGGAAAGGCAGGATTGAGTCAAGAGCCTGGAGAAGAAATTTCTGAAAAAAAATACGATTTTTAAGCGGGCGTTGCGGGCGGCGTCTGAGCCCGCAGAGGGGGTAGCGGAAATACCCGAACGGAGAAGAAAAGTCCGGGCTTGACCGGAGCTTTTCTGCGTAGTGAGAGGTATTAGAGCGAGGGGGAGACTTCCCCCTTTGACTGATAATTCCTAATTCCTAATTCCTAATTCCTAATTCCTAACTCCTAACTCCTCACTGTTACCTGCTACCTGCTAAACTGCTGATTGCTCATTGCAAGTTTTTTCATTATAATGTCTCCCAAATTATTTTAAAAACGAGGAATTTATGCTTACTCTCAAATTCGGTGGCACATCAATGGGAAGTGCCAAAAGAATTCTTGATTCTGTGGAAATTATGATTGGGCGGGCAAAAACTGACCGAATCAGCGTCATCGTATCTGCTGTTGCCGGCGTCTCTAACAGCTTACAGGCCGCAATTGACGGCTGCATTACCGGCGGCTCGGCTTCCACTTATGTAGAGAGCATGAGAAAAACCCATTCCGAAATATGCGCCCAGCTTGAGGCGGAAGTAAAAGGCTTTTCTTCAAAAGAAGTCCTCAAAAAAATCGAAGTAAACTTTGCTGAGCTTGAAAAACTCCTTTCAGGCGTAGCTTCATTCGGTGAATGTCCGAAATCAATCCACTGCCGAATCATGGGCATGGGAGAGCTTTGCTGCGTTCCAATCGTAAACGCAGTCTTGCAGGCAAAAGGCCAGGATGTAATCGTACTTGACTCACGCCGCTTTATCTTCACGACAGGAAATCAGGCTGAGGGCGATGTCGATTACGGCCGCACCTCAATTGCTTTTGAGTCTTACAAAGACGGCGGAAAGAACGGCTCTAACCGTGTCGTCCTCCTGCCGGGCTTCGTATGCTCATGGAGCGAGCACTACGATGACGAGCCGAAAATGGGCTTGCTCGGACGAAACGGCTCTGACTTCTCTGCTGCCGTTGTTGCTACCTGCCTTGAGTCATCAAAATGCGAATTCTGGACCGATGTTGACGGAATCTACACCGCCGATCCTCGTGTCGTAAGCGACGCAATCCTTGTCGAGGACATGACCTACGAAGAGGCCATGGAGCTTTCTTTCTTCGGAAGCAAAGTCCTTCATCCAAAGACACTGGCTCCCCTCGCTTCAAAAAACATCGAAGCATGGAGCCTTAACAGCCACAATCCTGAGGCAAGGGGAACAAGAATCGGCCGGGGACCTTTTGAAAGCGAAAAGAGCGTTGGTCCTGTCCGGGGAATTTCCTGCCTCAAAAACACGGCCCTTGTCAGCGTGAGCGGAAGCGGAATGAAGGGACGGACAGGTTTTGCCAGCCGCATTTTCGCAGCCGTAAGCCGGGCCGGAATCTCAATGCTTCTTATTAC
>DGTW01000311.1 GCA_002393835.1 Treponema sp. UBA4326 | reverse complement strand
ACTACGAAGGAAACTGGCGCGACATTTTCCAGAACTGGGAAGCACTGGCCATGAGCTATCCTTCATATATCCCCAACATGACCGCAAAATTCCTGAACGCCATGACAGCCGACGGATTCAACCCATACAGAATTTCCCGCACCGGAATCGACTGGGAATGCCCTGACCCGGAAAATCCCTGGGCTCAGTACGGCTACTGGGGCGACCATCAGGTAATCTACCTGCAAAAATTCCTTGAGCTTTGGAATAAGGCAGATTCAAAATCATTCTATTCAGCACTGAACCAAAAAATCTACACAAGCTCGAATGTCCCTTACCGGCTCAAAAGCTACGATGAAATCCTAAAAAGCCCCCACTCATCCCTTACTTTTGACAAAAAACTCAGCGATGAGCTTATCAAAAAGGCCAAAACTTATGGAAGTGACGCAAAACTCATCATGGGAAGCGACAATCAGCCCGCGCTCATCTCATTCACGGCCAAACTTTTGCAAATCATAATCTCAAAAAGCGCAAATCTTGTTCCCGGTGGCGGAATCTGGATGAACACCCAGCGGCCAGAATGGAACGATGCTAACAACGCTCTGGCAGGCTGGGGACTTTCTGTAGTCACTCTCTGCTACCTTCACAGAATGCTCACTTTCTTAATCAAAATTTACACAAAAGAAGAAAAAAAATCCTTCGCAATCCCAAATGTCATCGCACAGGCTTTCACTTCCCTCGCGGAACTTTACAAGACAAGCGACATCTCGAAGACAATAAAAGATGACATGGAGCGAAAAATCTTTACGGACAAGGCTGGAAAAATCTTTGAAAACGAAAGAAAAGAACTTTACGAAAAAGCATACGAGGCCGGTGAGACAGAGCTTTCATCAGAAGAAATCGTAACTTCACTAAAATCAATTCTTGCTATGGTCAGGGAAAGCATTCTCGTAAACAAACGCAGCGACAATCTCATCCACACCTACAACACCATGCTTGCAACAGAAAAGGAAATGAAGATTCTCCGCCTTCAGGAAATGCTCGAAGGTCAGGTAGCCCTTCTTTCCGCCAATCTCCTTGATTCAAACGAAGCTCTCAAAGTCATTGAATCGCTCCAAAAAAGCGCGCTTTACGAAAAGAGACAAAATTCATACATTCTCTATCCCAACAAGGAACTTCCATCTTTCACAGAAAAAAACAATGTCCCGGAAGAAAAAGTTTCATCACTAAAAGCACTCATCGGGCGGACAGGAAATTCAATTTTGGAGAGGGACTGTGCCGGCGTCTATCATTTCAATGCTGAATTCCACAATGCCCGAATCATGGAAGCGACAGTAAATTCTTTTGAAGAAGGCAAGCGGCCGACAATTCAGGAACTTTCCGACCTTCACAAAATCTACGAAGAGACATTCAATCACCAGAATTTCACAGGCCGAAGCGGAACTTTCTATGCATACGAAGGATTGGGAAGCATTTACTGGCACATGGTCTCAAAACTTCTGCTGGCCGTCCAGGAATACACGCTGAAAGCATACGAAGAAGCTGACAAAAATGCTGATGCCCTCAAAAATGCCTATTACGAAATCCGAAAAGGCCTGAGTTTCAATAAAAGTCCGGAAATCTACGGAGCTTTCCCATCTGACCCCTACTCACACACGCCGAGCGGAAAAGGAGCAAAACAGCCGGGCATGACAGGCCAGGTCAAAGAAGAAGTCCTCACCCGCTGGGGAGAGCTTGGAGTCGGAGTAAAGGACGGAAAGGCACATTTTGCCCCGAAAATCCTTGATCAGGCCGAATTCTTCAAGAAGGGAAATCTCGCAGGCAGCCTCAGCTTCACATGGTGCTCAGTCCCGATAACTTATGAGCGGGCAAATACAAGCTCTGTCACGCTTAAATTCACAGACGGAACATTTACGACCCACATAGGAGACGAGCTTACAGAAGCAGAGACAAAAATTCTTTTCGCAAGAAAGGGCAAAATCGAAAGCATAAGCGTGAATGTAGCAGTATAAAGAAAAATTTTCTGCTATAATTCCCCCATGCTGATTTTCGCAAGCGGACGCACCGACATTCCTGCATTTTACTCAGATTGGTTTATGAACCGGCTGCGCTCAGGCTTTGTCGATGTGCGAAATCCATATTACGGAGAGCAAGTCACACGCTACAAACTCACAAAAGATGTCGTGGACTGCCTGGTTTTCTGCACAAAAAATCCAGCCCCCATGATTCCCTATCTCGAAGAACTAAAAGAAATGGGGCTGGGCCTCTACTTTTTTGTGACGATTACGCCCTACGAAAAGGATGTCGAGCCTAATGTTCCCGAAAAGGCCAGTGTCATGGATTCATTTTGTGAATTAAGCAGAATTTTGGGCAAAGACCGGGTCTGCTGGAGATACGACCCCATCTTCACCGACGAAAAATATTCCGTTTCCTTCCATATAAAAGCCTTCCGTCAAATGGCAGAAAAGCTGCGTGGCTCCACCGACCGCTGCATCATCAGTTTTATCGACCTCTACCAGAAAACAAAGAAAAATTTCCCAGGCGTAAAAGAAGTCTCCGAAAACGACCAGAAATTCCTGGCCTCATCGCTTTCACGAATCGCATTTGAAAACGGAATCAAAATTGAATCCTGTGCCGAAAAACTCGATTTGACATCATGCGGAGTAGAGCAGGGGGCCTGTGTTTCCAGAGAAATCGTCGAAAAAGCGGCCGGAATTCACCTTTTGCCCAAAATCGGCCTTTCCGTCCTCAGAAAACACTGCATCTGCCTCCCGACAAACGACATCGGAGCCTACAACTCATGCCCCCACTTGTGCAAGTACTGCTACGCAAACTATGATGCCCGCCTTGTGGAAAAAAATCGGGCGCTGCACAATCCTGACTCCACCTTCATTTTAGGCGAATCAAAAGAAGGCGACATCATAAAAAACGCAAAGCAAAAATCCTTCCGTGACGAGCAGCTTTTTTTGTTCTGAAAAGGTCTTCTAACAAGCCAGGTCAATTTCCAGAATAATAGGCGTGTGGTCCTGTCGCGGGCCTGAGTCAATCATTTCTGACTTTTTAATCTGCTCTTTGATACGGTCGCTGACGAGGAAGTAGTCAATCCGCCAGCCGGAATTGTTAATCTTCGAAGTCTTGATTCGCTGGCCCCACCAGGAATAAATGTCCTTTACATCACCATGCACATAGCGGAAGCTGTCGGTAAAACCCCGGGCTAAAAGCTTTGTAAATCCTTTCCGCTCCTCGTCAGTAAAGCCCGCCGAAAAATGATTTGAAGCCGGGTTTGCAAGGTCAATTTCCTTGTGGGCAACATTAAAATCCCCGCAGGCAATCACAGGCTTTTTTGCATCAAGGCTGGAAAGATAGTCCGCATAAAGCTGGTCCCACTTTTGACGCTCGGAAAGCCTCTTAAGCCCGTCTCCCGAATTTGGAGTGTAGACATTTGCAAAGTAAAAATTGTCGAAGTCAAGAGTCAGCAGGCGGCCCTCATCGTCCATTGTGTCAGGCGCACCCAGTCGTACAACTTCGCGGCGGGCAGTCAGCCCCTCCTTATAAAGAATCATCGTGCCCGCATAGCCCTTTTTTGCCGGCGGAACCGAAGAAAGCCACTCAATTTTATAGCCGGGGAAATAGCCGGCCAGAAGTTCAAGGTGCTTATCCGAAGGTCCCTCTGCCGGAAGCTTAGTCTCCTGAATTGCGATTATGTCCGCATCGTAGCCGCCCAGTTTTTTAAGCACCTCCTGCGAAAGTTTTGCCCTGTCCGAAGAAGAAGTCAGCGCCGCATTGATTGAATCTATGTTCCATGAAAT
>DGTW01000362.1 GCA_002393835.1 Treponema sp. UBA4326 | reverse complement strand
TACACAGAGCCGGATAAGTACAAAGGCAACTTTGTGGGCTTCAAACGAGGCATGTAATGTCTGGGTCGTGGATGATGATTCGTATCTTGATCCTGATTCCAAAAAGCAAGAAATGGCCAAGCGTTTTGCGGATGCTTTCCTGGCTTTTTATCCTGTAGTAACCTATGTTTTTGGAAAGGAATCTGATTCTATTTACTGTGATTGGAGAGGAGGGCAGTATATAACAGGAGCAATGGCTGACTACAGCGACACCGGTACAAAAATCAATATCCTCATCTATGATTTGTATAACGATGGGGATAGCGGAAATGTCCTGGGCTTTTTTTCCAACGTGGATTATTATATCAGCAGCTTTTCCTCGTCTTCAAATGTTGGAAAATACTTCTATATTGATTCGTATTTTGCCACAGCAGAAGAGACAAAGAATTCAATTTTTTCTACTCTGGTGCATGAATTCCAGCACATGATTAATTATGGCGTAAAAAACATAGAAAAGGGGCTTTCCTCTGACACGAATTTCAATGAAATGCTCTCAATGCTTTGCGAGGACATGATGCAGCAGTTCTTGACTGACAGTGGCTTCACCATTGATGATGACGATTCCCCAAAGGGCAGGTTTGCAAGGTTTATGATCCAGTATTTCAATTGCGGAATTCGTAATTACGATGAGACTGCCCTTTCCTATGCAAATGCCTATGCCTTTGGTTCCTGGCTTTGCCGTCAGTATGGTGGGGCAGCTCTTGTAAACGAAATGATGTCAAACAACTATACCAACAATACCTGCATAGTTGAGGCCGTAAACAAGGTAAACAATACCAAATTCACTTTTGACGATTTGTTCACCCAGTTTATAAAAGCCTGCTACAAAGACTCAACCTTTACATTCAATCGCGATGCTGCCCAAACGGTTTCCTATTCAAGCGGAAGCACGACATACAGATACCCTATGAAGGCAATAGACCTATGGAGCACGGAAGATGATTCGATTTACAATTTATCCAAATTGTCTTTTAGCAGCGGTATTTCGGCAAAAAAATATCTTAAGGAGACTTATGGTAAATATTTGTCTTCTGCATATAATTTTTTGGGACCAGCTGTTTTTACATATGATAGTCTCAAGACCTTGCCGCCCGTATACGGTGTCTTCTTAAAGTGTTTCGGGGTTTTTTCGGCCGGCACTACAAGCTGCAATCTTAAATTTTCATCATCTAGCGGCTATACAAGAAATGGAATGAAAGTAGTCTTATACATCAAATAGGAGGTTATATGAAAAAATCACTTTTAAAAGCAATTTTTGCCCTTGTTTTTTCCCTTTGCAACCTTTTTGTCTTTTCCTTCGGCGGCCGTGCCCCCCAGACAATCGTCGGTCATGTAAAATACTACGGAAATGTTCCTTTTGAATTTCCCGGATTTGAAACTGTGGACGGCTATATTTATACAATAAAAATAGAAGAAAATGCTGATTTTTCTTTAAAAGACATAACTGCTGCCCAGGGCTATCTTCTGGAACTTACCGGTGAAATCGACAAAAACCAAAAAAACGGCCTTAATGTCCTTAAAGACGGTGTTTTTACCGTTTCTGAATGGAAAAAGCTCTAGAAAAGAAGGCACTTATCGACAAAGCGGCCTCCTTTCATTAAACTTGTTGAAAATACAAAAATATGTGTGGAGGCACAAAATGAAAATGCTCAAAGTCACAGCGGCTCTTTCTGCTGCTGCATTGGCTCTCCTTGGATGTAACTCTAAGGCTCCTTCTATCAAAATTGGTTCTATTGGCCCTCTTTCTGGCCCATACGCTGTTTACGGCGGTGACTGCAAAAACGGTATTGAACTTGCAGTAAACGAAATCAATGCTGCCGGTGGAATTAACGGCCAGAACATCGAACTCATCGCTGAGGATGACGAAGGTGCTGCAGAAAAATCTGTTTCTGCTTACAAAAAGCTTGTTACAAAAGACGGCGTTAAATTTATTTTCGGTTCACTTACATCTGGCTGTGCAATTGCAATCAGCCCTCTCGCTCAGGCTCAGAAAGTAATCCAGATTGCTCCTGCTGCTACAGCTCCAAAACTCACAGAGGCTGGAAATTTCGTATTCCGTGCATGCTATGATGATCCTTTCCAGGGCGTTGTCGGCGGAAAATTCGCCGCATCAAATCTGGGTGCAAAAAAAGCAGCCATTCTTTACGATATTTCAAATGACTACTCAGTTGGCCTCACAGAGAACTTTAAGGCTGCATTTGAGTCAAACGGCGGTTCAATCGTTTCTTTGGAAACATATTCAACCGGCGACAAAGACTTCAACGCTCAGCTCACAAAAATCAAGAATGCAGCTCCAGATGTAGTTTACCTTCCTGATTACTACTCAACAGTTGCCCTCATTGTAAAACAGCTTCGCGCTCAGGGAATCAATACTCCAATCGTCGGTGCTGACGGCTGGGACGGACTCACAGAAAACGCTGGCGATGAAGTCCTCAACGGTTTCTACTCAAATCACTATGCTGCAGACTCAACAGAGCCAAAAGTTCAGAATTTCGTAAAGAACTACAAGGCTAAATACAGCCTTACACCAACTGCTTTCGCAGCTTTGGGCTATGACTCAGTTTACATGCTCAAAGACGCAATCCTCAAAGCTGGTAAAACAGACAGCGAGGCAGTTCGCACAGCTCTCGAAGCAACAAACGGCGACTATGTTACAGGCCACCTCACATTCAACGAAAAACACAACCCGGTTAAGGGTGCCGTTATCGTTGAGCTTGTAAAGGGCAGCGACGGAAAACTCACAACAGTTTATAATACAACTGTAAATCCGTAATCGAGCTTAATCCAATAGCATGAGGGGCTGTCTAATAAGTATGAAAAGCGGTGGTTGAGCTTGTCGAAACCACTGTATTTAGTGCTAATGGTCATTTCGACAAGCTCAATGACCATTAGCACAGAACTTTTTGGACAGCCCCGTTTTTTATCCCCACCAGTCTTCTACTTTAAGCATGGAGTTTTCGCAGAGGGTGGCGAAGTCTTCGGTGTTATGGGTGATTAAAACCATTCCGTTTGCAATCGCAGTGGCAGCAATCTGGCTGTCGTAAAATGGTGCCGGCTTTCCTGCTTTTTTACACTTCGCACGAATTTCACCACAGATTTTGGCGGCAAAATCATCGTAAGGAAGAATGTCGTAAGATTCTTTCACTTTGTACAAATAATCGGTTATTTTTTGCTTTCGTTTTCCTTCAGGCATTGACTCGTAACCGAAAACTGTTTCTTCCCAAACTGTTGAGCAAATCGCACATAATCCTTCACTCTCCCTAGCCTTTTCAAGCAAAGCTGTATTCGGATTAGGTTTTGAAAATTCTGAAATTACATTAGTATCAAGCAAATAAACATTTCCCATTTTTACCCCCACATTTCCCTGATTCTTTTTTCATAAGCTTCATCCGGATATTCATCTTCTGGAATCGGAATTCCTTCGAAGCCTTCCAAAATTTCCGCATTATCTTTGTGGAATTTATCCAGCCAGTCAAAAAAACTCTTCTTTTTGCCACACTTTTCGTATTCCACATAGCTGATAATCACAGCCACGGGTTTGTCGTGCCGTGTAAGCTCCACCGGCTCGCCACTCTCAGCCAGTTTGACCAATGCCGAAAAATTGTTCCTGGCATCGTAAATCGTTGCCCTGCACATAGGCACCTCCTTGTCACAATTTTATTTTAGTATACATCTAGCCATAAAGCAAGTAAAATGGCTATTATTTTTAGAAAAATTCCAGTAATATGCAAAAAACTGGAAGAAAAGGAGGGGAAGAACTGATTGAAAACTTCAGTGAATAACCTTTATAATAGAAAGGATTGAAAAAATATCACTTCGTTGGAGAAAACCTTGAACTCGACTTCTATTTTTATTCAGCAGTTCGTGAACGGTCTTTCACTCGGAAGCATTTACGCACTGATTGCGCTTGGCTACACCATGGTTTACGGAATCGTCAAGCTGATTAACTTTGCGCATGGCGATGTAATGATGATTGGAGCATACGCAGGCTATTTCGTGCTCACGGCTTTGGGTACAACCGCCCTTGGAATGAGCCTCGCTTTTGTTGCGGCCATGGTCACTTGTGCGCTTTTGATTATTTTGATTGAGCGGGTTGCATATCGTCCCTTGCGCTCTGCCCCACGCCTCAACTCACTTATCACGGCAATCGCAATCGAGCTTATTTTGCAGAACCTCATGCGGGTTCTTCCTTTTGTCGGCCCCAACCCGCGCCAGTATCCTACTATGGCAACGGTCAACTTCAACTGGGGCCTTGTCTCAATCTCGAACATTCAGGTAGTTGTAATCGTTTTGAGTGCGATTCTTATGATTATCCTCAATTATATTGTAAATTACACAAAAGTCGGAAAGGCCATGAAGGCAGTTTCCTTCGACATGGGTGCTTCAAGCCTCATGGGAATCAACGTAAACCGAATCATCACGCTCACATTCGTAATCGGCTCAGTCCTGGCAGGGGCAGGCGGTGTTCTTTATGCAACGGCTTATCCGCAGATTGACCCGATGATGGGCTATATTCCGGGCCTCAAAGCATTCGTTGCTGCCGTTCTTGGCGGAATCGGCTCAATTCCGGGAGCAATGGTCGGCGGCATGATTCTTGGCATCGCGGAAACAATGGTAAAAGCCTACTTCCCGGCCCCGCAGTACGCTGACGCAATTTCATACTGTATCCTGATTCTGATTCTGTTGGTTAAACCGGCGGGACTTCTTGGAAAAAAGATGCGTGTTAAGGTATAGGCGCGAATCAACTGGCTACGGGCTTTTCGGGGTTCCGCTTCCGCTTCATTCCGCCGCTCCCTGCGGTCGCTTTGGAACGGCTTCGCCGCCCCTACAATCCCGCGCGTGCATTTTTCTAATATAAAGGAGATTTTTGGCTTTGAAAAATTACAGTTTAGGTTTTGTAACTAACGAGCAGATTTTTTCTCATGTAAAAGAAACTGTAGAAAAATATCGTTATCATATTAATCTTGCCGAATTCAACAAAAATCTAATTGACCCGATAAAACTTACTTTTGATTCGAAAGTTTATAATCAGTCTATTCAACAGACAATTGAAGCTGAATGTATCCGCCAAATTGACAAGACAAACACAAATCATATCGGATATTTTCATCAAAATATGTTTAAACTTGCTGGCAACGGTTGGGAAGTTCCTCGGAATGGAGAAAATGGAGGTTTCGATGTAACGAATCAAGGAAAACATATTTTCTGTGAGGTAAAAAACAAACATAATACAATGAGTTCCGCTTCTTCTCAAAAAACTTACATAAAAATGCAGAGTAAAATACTTGAAGATGACAAAGCGGTTTGCTATCTGGTAGAAGCAATTGCAGCAAAATCTCAAGATATTCCATGGGGGACAACTGTTGATGGCAGAAAATTTAAGCACGATAGAATTCGACGAATATCAATGGATAAATTTTATGAAATTGTATTCGGTCAAAAAGATGCATTTTATAAATTATGCAGTGCACTTCCGACAATTATCGATGATGTTATTAGCGAAAAGAAAATAGCACCTAGTACAAATACTGTTTTTGAAGAATTGAATAAACTTTCTGATGATATTTTAAAAAGTCTGTATCTTCTTTCATTCAAGACTTACGAAGGTTTTAAGGATTTATAATGCAGGGATTAATCAATTCAACAAATCTTGCAAGTGTTCTCGGAGTTTCAAACTCAACAGTAACCTCATGGGTTGCTCACGGAAAAATCCATCCTGTAAAAAAAGATAATTCCTACTTCTATTTTGATTCTACAGTGTTACCGTTTCCTGAATTAAAGTTGATGAAAGAATCATCATGGGAGGCTGAAGAGAAAATCAAGCCCATTCGTCAATTCAATTCAATTGAACTTTTTGCAGGCGGTGGTGGACTTGCCTTGGGATTGCATGAAGCAGGTTTTAATCAAGTATTGTTCAATGAATTTAACCATGATGCTTGCGAAACTTTGCGAAAAAATTTTAAGGCTTCAAATGTAATTGAAGGCGATGTGCATGATGTAGATTTTACGCCATATAAAGGAAAAATTGACTTTCTTTCTGGTGGTTTTCCCTGTCAGGCATTCTCTTATGCAGGAAACCAGAAAGGTTTTGATGATGCACGGGGAACTTTGTTTTTTGAACTTGCCCGCGCAATAAAAGAAACACAACCGAAAGTTTTTCTTGGTGAAAATGTAAAAGGTCTTGTTTCGCATGATAATGGAAAAACTTTTAAAGTAATTTCTCAAATAATAGATGAACTTGGCTATTATCTTGTTCCGCCAAGAGTTTTAAAAGCAGTAATGTATAAAGTTCCGCAAAAGCGTGAAAGAATTTTCCTTGTTGGAATAAGGAAAGATTTTGCGGATAAGGTTACATTCCATTGGCCTAGTCCTTATCATCGTGTAATGACATTGCAGGATGCTTTTTATAAAGGTGAGCTTTATGACTGTGATGTTCCAGAAAGCATTGGTCAGAAATATCCAAAGCGTAAAGCCGAAATTCTTTCAAAAGTTCCGCAAGGCGGAGATTGGCGTGATTTACCGGAAGATTTGCAAAAGGAATACATGAAAGGCAGTTTTTATCTTGGAGGTGGAAAAACAGGAATGGCACGCCGACTCTCGCTTGATGAGCCGTCGCTGACATTAACTTGTGCGCCTGCCCAAAAACAGACGGAACGCTGTCATCCGCTTGAAACTCGTCCGCTTACAGTTAGAGAATATGCACGGATTCAGACTTTTCCAGATTCGTGGAAATTTGCAGGAAGTGAATCAAGTCAATATAAACAGATTGGAAATGCAGTTCCTGTAAATCTTGCAAAAGCGATGGGGCATAGTTTGATTCGCCTTTTAAATGATATAGAACAAACCAAAGGAGAAATGCTTTGAAAAACATAAAAACAAGAAATACTTTGATTCTTACGGGAATTGCCGCTTTTGCGATTTTCCTGCCCTTTTTGCTGATTCGTGCGAATATCATCAACGCTTACACGGCTTATGTCATTACTTTGGCGGGAGTCAATGCTATTATGGCTATTTCCGTCAATGTCGTAAGCGGAATCACAGGCCAGCTTACTCTCGGCCAATGTGCTTTTGAGGCAGTCGGTGCTTACATGACCATGATTCTCGCTCAGGATTTGGGGCTTCCCCTTCCTGTCGCAATTATTATCGCCCCGCTTGTCGCGGCTTTTTTGGGCTTTTTAATCGGCTTTCCTACCCTCAAACTTGAAGGAGACTATCTTGCAATAGTCACCCTTGCTTTCGGTGAAATTATCCGTGTCGTTCTGGTCAATCTCAAAGGAATCACAGGTGGCCCCAACGGAAAGAGCTTTAAATTCTCATTTTTGCGGGACAGCCTTGACTGGGGGCCAAGCCTTTCTTACCTGGTAATCATCGGTGCGCTCGTTCTGATTATCGTCTTCTTGCAGAACTTCCTGCGTTCAAGCTACGGCCGGGCAATCATGGCAGTCCGCGAAGACGAAATCGCGGCAAATTCAAACGGCGTCAGCGTTTTCAAATACAAGATGATTGGCTTTGTGACAGGTGCCTTTATCGGCGGCATTGGCGGTGCCCTTTACGCTCCATTCATCGGTCTTATCAAGCCGGAGCTTGCTTCTTTCAACAACTCAATCAATGCCCTTATTTTCGTAGTTTTGGGCGGAATGGGTTCTATCACAGGCTCAGTCATCGCGGCTTTCGTACTCACTTACATGCAGGAATTCTTGCGCTTCATGCAGAACTACCGCCTGCTTTTGTACCCGGTCATTTTGATTCTTGTAATGCTTTTCCGTCCTCAGGGTTTACTCGGCATGAAGGAACTTTCTTTCATCAAATGCTGGGACGGTATTCCAGGTCTTATAAAAAAGATAAAGGCTAAGAAACTTGCAAAGGCCGAATCAAATGAAGGAGGCGAAAAATGAGCGAAAACAAAACAATTTTGACGGCTTCTGACATTTCGATTGTATTCGGTGGTTTGCGGGCCGTCAGTGATTTGAACATGGAACTAAAAAAAGGCGAGCTTGTTGGCTTGATCGGGCCTAACGGTGCCGGTAAAACCACAGTATTCAACATGCTTTCTGGCGTTTATACTCCAAGCAGCGGCCAGATTATTTACACTGACCGTAAAAACCGGGTTCATATCGTAAACAAAATGACTCCTGCACAGCTCAACAAAATCGGAATCGCTCGGACTTTCCAGAATATCCGCCTTTTCGGAAACCTCACCGTGGCTGACAATGTCCGGATTGCAATGCACGCCCAGCGTGAGGCTAATCCTCTTCAAATTCTCTTCCGTACTCCCAAATTTTTCAGGGATGAGGAGATGATGACAAACCGTGTCAAAAACCTTCTGAAACTCTTCGGTCTGCTTGAAAAAGAAAGTGAGCTTGCAAAAAATCTTCCTTATGGCGAGCAGAGAAAACTTGAAATCTGCCGTGCTTTGGCCAGTCAGCCGCAGATTCTTCTTCTGGACGAACCGGCCGCCGGCATGAACCCCCAGGAAACAAAAGAACTCATGGAACTTATTTCCTTTATCCGCAAGGAATTCAGTCTCACAATCCTCTTGATTGAGCACGACATGAAGCTGGTCATGGGAATCTGCGAGCGGCTTTTCGTTCTTGACTACGGCCGTATCATAGCTCAGGGCAGGCCTGACGAAGTGCGCAAAAATCCGCTTGTCATCAAGGCCTATCTTGGCGGCGATGTGGAGAACGCTGAAGTTGACAAAGGCGTTGACAATCTTATCTCAAATTATGTTGGAGGAAGCGAAAATGCCAATGCTTGAAGTTAACAATCTCGTAGTCAGTTATGGTGCTATACGAGCACTCAAAGGAATCAGTTTCGATGTCAAAGAAGGCGAAATTATTTCGTTGATTGGAGCAAACGGGGCTGGAAAAACAACGACCCTTCATTCAATCTCAAATCTGATAAAAAAACAGAGCGGAAGCGTCATTTTCAAGGGCGAGGACATCACCAACACCACCCCTGACAAAATCGTAAAGGCTGGATTGATTCACGTTCCAGAAGGCCGTCGTGTTTTTGCTAACCTTACAGTCAAAGAAAATCTTGAGATGGGAGCCTACCTTCGCAATGACAAGGCCGGAATCAAGGCTGACCTAGAACATGTTTACGAGCTTTTCCCCCGCCTGAGGGAACGAGTAAAGCAGCTTGCAGGAACCCTTTCTGGCGGCGAGCAGCAGATGCTGGCTATGGGGCGGGGCCTCATGTCAAAGCCAGAGCTTCTTTTGCTGGATGAACCGAGCATGGGTCTGGCTCCGATTCTGGTCGATGAGATTTTTGACATCATCCAGAAAATCAACAAGGACGGAACCACAATTCTTCTTGTTGAGCAGAACGCTTTTAAGGCCATGAGTATTGCAAACCGGGTTTATATTTTGGAAACCGGTCAGGTCGCTTCTTCTGGAAATTCTGAAGAAATGATTCACGATGAGGCTGTTAAAAAAGCTTATTTAGGTGGATAAGATTTAATTTTTTTCGCGAAAAATTCTAAACAGTGGTATAATGTAGGGGTACGGGGGCGAAGCTCCTGTAGAAGGGGTAGCGGAAAACGCGAAGCGGTTGGAGCGAGGGGAAGGCCTTCCCCTCCTGATTCTGCATTCCCCTGAATAGGAGGACACTATGATTGTACGCGATTTTATGACTAAAAATCCATTTTATACGAATCCAAAAGAGCAAATTTACAATGTCAAAAGCATGATGGACAGGGAAAAGTTCTCAAAAGTGCCTGTCCTAGACGATTCAGGAAAACTGGTCGGCGTTGTCACCAAGTCTGATTTAAAAAAAGCCATGCCATCAGAGGCTACAACCCTCGACATCTATGAGCTTGGCTATCTTCTCTCAAAAATCACTGTTGAAAAAGTGATGAAAAAAAATCCTATTACGATTCAAAAGGATGCCACGATTGAGGAAGCCGCAAAAATAATGTCAGAAAAAGGACTTTCAAGCCTTGTCGTAATGGACGGAGAAGTCCTTACTGGAATCCTTTCAAAAACAGACCTTTTCAAGGCCGTTGTTGACATGTTTGGCTTCAGATACGAAGGCGTACGTGCGGAAGTCGAAGCAAACGACAATCCGGGCGAGCTTGCCAAAATCAGTAAGGCAATCGCTGACAAGAACGGTAAGATAGTTTCTGTAATCACAGCTGACGGAAGTGATGTGAGCAAACGAATCATTACACTAAAGATTATTGGAATTTCAAAAGAAACTGTCGGGGAAATTCTAAAAACTCTGGGCGCAGACATTAAGGATTTAAGATAAATTGCCCCACGGGATTGTAGTGGCGAAGCCAGTGACCGCAGTGAAGGAAGACCTGGAAGGTTACTGGCTACAATAAATTGCCGCACGGAGACGGCGGACCGCAAATGAATTCTCAGGACATGGATGTCCCTTCTTGTTTTTTCTGACTCAGAGAGTTGAGGTATTCGCGGCTCAGATTTTCGTGGTCTTTAAGCATGGCATACGGAACACCATAAGCCTTTTCAACTTCGTCGCGGGTCAGGACTTCTTCTGGAGTGCCCAGAGCCATGTCGCGGTTAGGGTAGAAGAGCAGAACAGTGTCGGCATACTTTTTGGTTAAATCAAGCTCGTGCATTGAAATGTAAATCGTCGTGCCAGTCTTGTGAACATATTCCTTGAGGTAGGCGAGGGCAGCTTCTTTTTGATGGGGCTCCATTGCAAAAAGAGGCTCGTCCATGAAAAGGGATGCGCTTCCGTACAAAATGCCAAAAGCAAGCAGAACACGCTGAATTTCGCCTTTGCTCAAATGGGTGAGCGCGTGGTCAAGGACATCTTTAAGCTCAAAAACATCGATTACCTCACCAAGAAGGTCTCCGCCTTCAGTTGACTCTCGGATTGCCTTTGCACTGCCTTTGAGCGCGCCGTTCTGATAAACATACGAAAGAAGCTCGCTAACTTTGTCTTCGGTTTCAAATTCCATGTTCTGATAAATCACGGAAGCAAGGAGATTTTTTTGCTCGTCGTCGAGTTTTGCAGGATTCTGCCCAAGAAGAGAAACAGTGCCGCTCTGAGGTGCCAGCCGCCCGCTTGCCAAAAGCATGAGAGTAGTTTTACCGCAACCGTTCTGCCCGACAAAGCTGACGAAGCCCTTTGGCAGGCTTGCCGAAAAATGCTCGAAAATGGGTTTTGGCTCAATTTGTTTGCCGTTCTCATCCAAATCACCCTCAACAGCCGGGTATGTAAAGGTTATATCGTTAAGTTCAAGAAAATTTGTGTTATCCATGAGTTAAAGATAATGAAAATTCCCGAAAAAGGAAAGGGAGCATATTTCAGGATAACTGCATTATAACTCTTTCTGCCTAAAAAAATGCTTTCCAGGCGTAAAAAGGACTTATCGGGTCCGCAAGCCTTGGCTTAAAATTTTATTATATAACAACAATTTATGCTTCTGTTAATGAAAAGTTAAGTGTTTTTCGATAAGATTATTACATGAAAAAAGTCCTCGGGCTGATTTTTTCTTTTCTTGCCTTCTCTTTTGCGACACAAGTTTCTGCTGAGTCTAAGCTTCCGACCCTGCTATTCGGCTACTTGAAGAACGATTTGAGTCTACAAAAAGCCGCACTTACGGCAGAAAACAAGGCTCTTGCCTACGATTCGACAAAAATTCAGAATGGAATTGAGCTGACTCTTTCCACAGGCACGGTTAAAATTCAGTCTTCTTCTGGCGGAACAAAATACACATTCAGCCCGACGGCTTCACTCAGCATCCCGGAGCTTAATGAAACGAAACTCACGGCCACCCTGCCTGTGACCCAAAAATCCGGCTACAATAACGAAAGCGAAAATGGCAGCTACCTTGACAATGGAACGATAAAGCTCAGTACGGGAATAGTTACAAAAGCTCCCTTAAAACGGAAAATCACGCTTCTGGAGGCGGAGCGTGCCTATATTGAAGCCAGCCGTGCAGTTCAAAGTCAGGCTCTTACCGTGGAAAACGAGTTTTACACAAGCTTAAAGACACTGTATTCCTATGTTTCCAAAGTCCTTACTGCTAAAGATGATCTGTATGACGATGAGCTTTCATTAAGAGTCCTTGAAGTTCAGGGCTACAGCAAGACCAGTGCTTCATACCGAAAAAAATACCTTGAATGTCAGAGCGACAGGCGGACTGTGGCTGAAAATCTCCGCAAGTTGGAGAGAGAAACAGCCCTTTTTGCTGTAAAATGCGGTACTGAATACCAGCAGGTCTTCAATTCGGAAAATTTTGATTCTACAAAAGCCGAAGAGGTTGAGTCTCAGGCTTTTCAGGCTGTAATGGCTTTTTTGCCAATGGAAATTCCAGGTGTTGAAATGGAAGATGTTCTTTCCTACAAGGCTGATTCTTACACAAAAACGGAAAGTGCGGCCTGGTCAAAATACATCAGCGACTTAAAGCGGCAGACGGACTATTCTCTGGAGGTTGGCATTTATGGCGGTTACACTTTCAATGAGTCAACTTCAAAATATGACACTGTTGACGGCGGAATTACATTTGACTGGCGGGGAATTACGGCCAGTGCAGGCCTTTCAATTCCCATCGGGCAGAATCTTTTCCCATTAAAGTCATCAAGCTCAGGGACACCATCAGACTCGCCGGTCTATACTTTTTCGCTTACAATAAATCCAAACACCTGGCGACTGGCTTCCATCGATAAAAAGCAGGACGAGTTGAATTCAAAAATCGATGAAATTTCAGTAAAATCGGCGGCTGACGACTACAACACGGCTCTTCTGGATAAGCTTACCGAGCGGGGAGACCTTGCCTGGAGTGAAAAGTCCTACGCCGAGGAATATGACATGTATTCCCAGCTGGAATATGACATGGATAAGTGGCTGGAGCAGGGAAGCGTGACCAAGAGTGATTATCTGGATGCGGCAAATAACCGGGACAAGGCTCAGATGAATATCCTCGTTAACGCCGTGGAAAAAATCATCTACAATAATAATGTGAAGCTCATGTTTGTGAAAACTGAAAACTGAAAACTGAAAACGGAAAACGGAAAACGGAAAACTGAAAACTGAAAACTGAAAACTGAAAGATGATAGATGATAGATGATAGATGAGGGGGAAAGATGAAAATTTGGAAGATTAATATTCGCTTGTCTAAAAAGCAGAAAATAATTCTTGGAGCTTTTCTCTCCATTCTTGTTCTTGTCGTGATTTTGAAAGTTTCTCGCGGGATTGCGGAAAAACGGGCGGCTTCTTCCCAGACTACTTATGTCGTCCGCAAGGAAACTTACGAAAATGTCATTCAGATTGCGGGAACTGTGGCGGCGGCAAAATCCCAGACGCTGAAATCCCTGAATGACGGAACTGTGGTGGGCGTTTACAAAAAAGAAGGCGACAGGGTAAAGGCCGGGGATTTAATCGTTCAGCTGGACGACACTGAGCAGCAATATAACCTCGCTAACCTGGACTACGAAATTTCCGTGGCCAGACAGAATCAGACGGCAGGAAAGCTCAAGCTCATGGAGACCCAGAGAATTTCTCTTGTTCGCAAAGTTGAGAATCGTAAAATCGTGGCCACTTTTGACGGCGTTATTGCCGATTTGAATGTTGATCCTGGCGATTATCTTGAGGCAAAGGATTCAATCGGCACTCTTGTAAATACTGACTACCTCACTGCTGATGTAGAGATTGCCGAAACTGATGTTTCAAAGCTTAAAATCGGGCAAAAGGTTGAGTTCACTTTCCCGGCCTACAGCGGAAGTGTTTACGGTCACCTGCTTTCTTATCCGGCTATTGGCGAAGTTACAAGCCGTGGAGCCACAATTGTCAAGGCTACAGTCCGCATTGACGATGTGCCTGATGGAGTCCTGCCAAATTTCAGCTTTACCGGAAAAATTCAAATCACCGAGCCTGAGACAAAGCTGGTCGTTGAGAGGTACGCAATCGGACGGGACAAGGGCACGGCATTTGCGGAGATTTTAGGCCGGGACGGAAAGACAACGAAAGTCGCGGTTGAAGTCGAGCCTTACGGTCTTGAATATGTGAATGTCGTTTCGGGGCTTGAAGGCGGCGAAATGCTCAAGGCTCAGAGCAATGCTTCAAAGAGCGGCAGAATGAGCGTGAGCAAAAAAGGCCAGAAAGCACAGAAAAACAACAAGAATCAGCAGCAACAGCCACCCATGGGCGGAATGCCTCCGTTTTAAGGGGGAAGTCTCCCCCTGCGCGTCCACTTCGTTGGCCGCTACCC
>DGTW01000113.1 GCA_002393835.1 Treponema sp. UBA4326 | reverse complement strand
CATGTCGGCATTCTCGCCAGAAACTACGGAATTCCAGCTGTCTTCGATGTAGAAAACATCCTCAACGAAATTAAAAATAACTCTCTGCTTATCGTTGATGGTCAAGCAGGTGAAATTCTCCAGTCTCCAGACGAAAAAACCCTTGCTGACTACCAGAAAAAAATTGAAGCCGAAAAAGCCCATGCTGAAAGACTAAAAAGATTTCGGGATTTACCTGCAAAAACTTCCGACGGAGAATGTTTTCAGCTCATGGCGAATATCGGCACAGTAGACGAGGCTCGTGTCGCCTTGGAAGAAGGAGCAGACGGAATCGGCCTTTTCCGAACAGAATTCCTCTTTATGAGTGAAGCAAACACTGCAATGGGAAGTGCCCACTCAAAAGTTGCAGCTTTCACTGAAGAAAATCAGTTCAACGCATACAGGCGGGTTCTTGAGACTATGAGGGGAAAGCCGGTCACAATCAGGACTCTGGATGCCGGCGGCGACAAAATCATCTCCTCTTTGGAAGTCAGCCATTCAGCAAGCGAAGAAAAAAATCCCCTTATGGGTTTAAGAGCAATCCGCCTTACTCTTGCAAATCCCCAGATACTCCGCACCCAGCTCAGGGCCTTGTACAGGGCCAGTGTCTACGGAAACCTCAAAATCATGCTTCCTCTCATTACGAGTGTGGAACAGGTTCGAGATGCCCTTGCAATCGCCAAAAAAGTCAGGGAAGAGCTTAAAGCCGAAAACATTCCTTTCAAGGCAGATGTCCCGATCGGAATCATGGTAGAAACGGCCGCAGCAGCAATGATTTCAGACTGTCTTGCAAAGGTATCAGACTTCTTCTCAATCGGAACAAACGACCTCACCCAATATACAATCGGCGTAGACCGTGAAAATGCCCTTGTGGCTCCCCTTTATGACGAATTCCATCTGGCAGTTCTCCGCCTCCTGCACAAAACCATAAAAACAGCAGAAGCAGAAGGACTTCCACTTTCTGTCTGTGGTGAAATGGCCAGCCGCCCGGAAAGCGTCATGGTTCTTGCGGGAATGGGAGTGCGCACCCTCAGTATGAGCCCAAAATTAATCACCAGCATCAAGGAACTTTTGTCAAAAATCAGCGTAGATGAGCTAAAAGCCATTTCCTCAAAAAGGCTAAATAGTTTATAATAGGCTCATGGCAAAAGAGAAAAAAACTCCCTTCGTCGAATATGATGCCGCAGCCGAAGCTCAGGCAGCAGGTTTCGACATCTCAAAATACTATGTTAACCTCCCCATGGTCGTTATCGCTGGCCGCCCGAATGTTGGAAAGTCAACGCTTTTTAACCGCTTCATGCGCCGCAGGCTGGCCATCGTTGACCCCACACCAGGTGTAACCCGAGATCCAGTGGAAGCGACGGCCTTCATCATTGGAAAACCTGTCAACCTCGTTGACACGGGCGGATACAAGCTGGACAGAGACCTTAAAAGCCGGGAATCCGAGATGGACGAACTTGTAGTCCAAAAAACACTCGCCTCTATCAAAAAAGCAGATAAAATTCTCCTTCTCCTCGAAGCCGGAACAATCACAGGCGAGGACGAGGAATTCATTCATCTTTTGCGCCCCTACTGGGACAAACTCATCGTGGCCGTAAACAAGTGCGAGGGTGGAAAGGGCGAAGAAGTAGCCTGGAACTACCTTCAGTATGGCTTTAAGGAGCTTCTTTTCATTTCAGCAGATCACGGCGACCACATCACCGATCTGGCAAAAAAAATCACAGAAAACCTTGATTTCTCTAAAGTCGAGGAAGGCGAAAAACCGGAAGACCCGATTAAAATCGCAATTTTAGGAAAACCCAACACGGGTAAATCAACCCTCTCAAATCGCCTCACCCACTCGGAGAATTCCATCGTATCAGATTACGCAGGAACAACAAGGGATGTAGTCGAGGGCAAATTTCAGTATGCCGGCAAGAATTTTGAGATTATGGACACTGCAGGAATCCGCCGCAAAAAGAAAGTCCACGAAAATGTCGAATACTATTCAGTAAACAGGGCAATCAAAACCCTGGACAAATGCGATGTCGTCTTCCTTATGATTGACGCCCAGGAAGGTCTGGCCGACCAGGACAAAAAAATCTGCTCTCTGGCCTACGAGCGTGGCCGTGGAATCATTTTCGTACTCAACAAATGGGACACCCAGGAGCAGAGCAAAAAAACTCTCCGTGACACGGTGGATTACATCAAGACCATGTTCGGCCACATGAACTGGGCTCCGATTCTGCCTCTCTCAGCCCTAAAAGGCGAGGGAATCAAGGATTTGCTAAACAAGACCATCGAATTGTACAATCAGCTCACCCGCAAGGTGGAGACAAGTGCCCTCAACAAGGCCCTCGAAGACTGGCTTTTCCATTATCCGCCGCCAGCCACAAAAGCGATTCACTTCAAAATCCGCTACATGACGCAAACTAGCACAAATCCGGTCTCATTCCGCATTTTCTGCACAAGCCCGGACAATGTTCCCGAAAGCTATGTCACCTATCTCAAAAACTCCATCCGCAAGGATTTGGGCTTTGACCAGATTCCGGTAGAACTCAACTTAAAGCCAAGCCGCAAGAGATGGGAAAACCGCTTCGATGAGGAAGAATGACCTACACAATCGGCCAGGTAGAGGAATTAACAGGCATCAAGCAAAATGTTCTCAGATACTGGGAGACCGTAATCCCGGGTTTCGCTCCCCGAAAGGACTTGGGTGGCCGCAGGGTCTACACTGAGCGTGACTTTGAAATCATTCTCCGTCTCAAGCACCTGATTTATGACCGAAAATTCACGATTGAGGGTGCACGGAATGAAATTCTACGCGAGTCACAGGCTTACGAAACCCACGCCGAGGCTATGAAGGCAATCAGGGAATTGAGGACAGAGCTGACTCAGCTCTACTTCAAAATCAAAAATTCAAAAGGCAGCAAGGAAAAGCAATGAAAGGCGAATACACAAAGAAAGACAATAAGGGTAAGCCCGAAAGAACATTCAAGCAGACCGCAGAAAAAATCACTTCAAGCGAAAAAAAAATTACTGCCCCAAAAGCAGACCGCAAGCAAAGCCATGCCCACCGAAAAGAAAGTCTGGCCGCAAAAAAAAGCAAGCCTTCTGCCCTTCGCCTTGAAATGTTCGCCGAAAATGCCATCCCCGAAGAAAGCCGAAAAATCATTCAGGAATTTGACAAAATCGTGGCCGATGTCAGGGGAATGAGCGGAAAGCAAAAAGTTTCTCTTTATGGAGCCATCAAAAATCTCTCCCACCAGCTCACGGACGACAGAAACAGCCGCCGTCTGGGCTACATGAACTCCGCAAACTACATCAGCGCTTACATCAACTATTTCATGTGGTGGAATCTTGTCCGCCTGACCAGGCTTTTTGCAAATCTCCCCAAAACTGCCTTTGAATCCCTTGAAAATTCTCAAAATCCTGTGGCCATCGATGTGGGAAGCGGAACCCTCACAGTCGTAATTGCTCTCTGGCTTGCCCGACCGGAACTTCGCAGCAAAAGAATCACCTGGTACTGCATGGATTTGAGCCAGACAGCCCTGGCCGCAGGTGAAAATTTGTACCTCTCAATCGCAGCAAAGACAATCAAAAATGAAGAGGGGGCAGGTCTGCCCCCTGGGGTTCAAGCTACGCTTTCACCCACACCCCCATCTCCTAGGGGCGATGCCCCTAAAACCCCGCTCACCCCATGGAACATTGTTCGGGTAAAAGGTGCTCTTGGAACTTCTATTAAGGAAAAGGCAGATTTTATCAGCTGTGCTAACGTGTTCAACGAAATCATCCAGAATAATGAAATGCCGACTGACTTTCTTGCAAAAAAATATACAGGTGAACTGCTTTCCTACCTTAAAAATGAAAGCTCAACCCTGCTTCTTGTGGAACCTGGCGACCCACACTCAGCCCGCTTTATCTCCCTCATGCGTGACGCTTTAATCAGGCAGGATTACGCCCCTCTCGCCCCCTGCCCCCACGCCAAGGAATGTCCTATGGCAGGCCGAACTCACGGCAGGACGACAAAC
>DGTW01000141.1 GCA_002393835.1 Treponema sp. UBA4326 | reverse complement strand
AAGTAAGACCGAATTTATCGATACGACCAGTCAAAGTCTCGATGGCCTGAGCCATAGCGTCCTTTTTGAACTGAGTCTCATCGTCGACCTCGTTGTCCTTTTTCTGAGAAGCAAGGGCAGCTTCCAGATCAGCATGAACGATTACATTCATACCACCGCTCAAATCAAGGCCGAGCTTGACTGATGAGTTGTAGCGTTTTTTTGCCGCAAGGATTTCGTCGCGGTATTTGCCTTCGATTACGGCACGCAAGTCAGCCATTGCCGTATTGCCAGTGAATGAATCCAAAATTGCGCCGACAGACATTACAGCAGGTGCCTCAGGTGCTTTAAGGCCTGCAGCCTTGTAAGCCTTTGCGCTCTCCTTGTAATTCTTTTTTGCAGCTTTTACAAGGTAATCATAAGATGGATCGAGAAGGGTTTCTGGATTAGCCTTTGCGATTGCAATGAGCTTGTCAGACTCTTCCTTTGCCTTAACGACTGTGTAGTCCTTGATTTTTTCGAGGGAACCAAGCGCAAGAGTCTGCTGGTCCTTTGGTGTGCGCGCATACCAGCTGATAGACGGCCAGAGGAACGCAAAACAAACAGCAAGAACTACCAGAACAATGATAAAACGACTTCGTTTGTTCATTTTTTTTACTCCGGTATTTTTTTTATTTACTCAGCTTTTTCTGAATCAGAAGACTCTTTTACAGCCTCTTTTGACTCATCAGCTTTTTTGTCCGATTTTGAAGCTGGTGCATTGTCAGTGACAACCCCTGCGATTGCGGAACGATTGACCTCGATTTTTACGCCCTCGTCAATCTTGATAATGACGGTCTTTTCTTTTGTCTGAGAAACAAGACCGTGAATTCCGCCGATTGTGACTACTTTGTCACCTTTTTTGAGAGCATCAATCATTTTCTGAGTTTCTTTTTGCTTTTTATTCTGCGGACGAATAATAAAGAAATAGAAAATAGCGATGATAAGGATGAAGGGAACGACAGACATCAATGTCTGACTGCCTGAAGCCGCACCCGCCGCCTGAAGTAATGGAACGAAAAACATTTTTTGACTCCTGTTAGTAAATCGAAAAAGAATCGATATTACATCCATCGTAATTTAAAATAGTTCAGATAGATTATCATAAAATGAAGCCAAAATCAACTGTCTAGCCCCCTGATAGAGCCTGCTAATTTTTCAATAAATTGTCGAGATTTTGATTAAGAACGAGAAGTGACTCATCTTTTGGCGAAAGAGCGACGACTTGTTTAAGATAATACTGAGCCTTGCGGTATTCTTTTTTGTTGAAGTAGATTTTGTAAAGGCGAAAAAGAGCATCCTTGTTGCGGGGGTTTGCAGTAAGGCTGGAGCGCAAATCAGCCAGAACAGCACTTTCACCAGAGGACAAAAAGCTGCGTTCATAATAGAGGAAACTCTTCATTTTGGCACTTGCCGAAGACAAAAGCTGGGCTATCAGGCGGGAAGCCTCTGCAGTCCGCCCCACTGAGACAAGGGCATCTATGTAAGCCTGAAGGACTTCCTCATTGCTGCTGTCGGCGGCATAAAGTTGGGCTGCTAACTGCATGGCCTCATTTTTCTTCCCTGCAGAAAGACAAATTTTTATATGGGTGAAAAGGGCGGCACGGCTCGGACTTTCATTTTTAATAAGCTCAGAGCTGGCTTCGTAAGCCTGCGCCCATTTCTGGGAAGCGACCATGGAGGCGATTTTTATCTGCAAAGCCTCTGTATTTCCAGGTTCTTTTTCGAGGATTTGATTTGCCAGCTCCTCACCACTTTTCCCCGCAATCTTGCCTCCAGTCTCCGAGGCAAGGCTTGCCGCTTCCAGGACGATTTTCGGGTCATCAGGATAGAGAACAAGGGCGTTTTCTATGGTCGAAGTTGCAGCAAGGATGTTTTTGTTCCAGTTTTTCTGCACGGCAAACCTCAGCACGAGGTAATCCCTAGAAGTCGAGTCTTTACGGGCATAGGCATCCAAAAGAGAGGCCGCGCGAATGTACTCGCCCTTTTCCACGAGGATTCTGGCCCTGAAAAGGAGATAATATGAATTCTCAGGCTCAATTTGCAGCACCCTGCTCACATAAAGCTCGGCGTTTGCAGTATCCCCGGAGGCAAAGGCAGATTCGGCACAAAGTTTTAGCAGGTTTTTATCCTGAGGGTATGACTTGAGCAGTTTTTCTGAAAGGGTAAATGCTGCTCCCGGGTCAGAAAGATCCATAAAACTTTCTGCAAAGGCATAGGAACACTCATAGCAATTCCCGGACATGTCAGCGGAAAAGGCAAAATAGCGGTTGGCAGCCTTGAAATCTCCCATTCTCCGGCTTAAAAGCCCCGCAAGATAATTCGCAAACACAGACTTGGGGTTCATTGAAAGAGCCTTTTCCAGAGACAGCTTTGCCTGCTCATAATAATCGCTACGGCTGGTGGAAACGGCAAGGACCAGGGCAGGAAGAGCATAGCTCAAAAAATCCTTTGGGTCAGAAGACGGATCATAGATTCCGTTTTTTGATGAAGAAATTGCGCCTGTGTAATTGTTCTTTATGTCCTGGCCGCTGCTTTCTTCTTTAAAGTTTTGTGATTTCCAGCACATCTGCATGATAGAAACGGCAACGTAGTGAAGGACTCGCTCGCTTTCGCTCATGGCCTCCCGGTTTCGATTCAACTGGCTTATGGCGGAGCGAAGGCTCTCAGGAGAGCCAATCTCCACATCAGAAAGAATCTGCGGGGAGATGCCGTCAAAATACGAGACTTCACGCCGTACAGGCAGGGAAAGTTTTACGGCATCGGAAGGTTTTGCCACAAAGGCCTCCTCTGCCGGAGCAAAAACCGTGGCGAAAAAGAGAAAAAGCAAACAGATGCAGGCAAAGGCAGGAAATTTCCGCCACGACTTTTTCAAAGCCCTTATTCCCCGTAAAATTCTCTCTCTTCGTCAGTCAAATCTGAAAGCTCATCCTTGTCATAGGGGAAAAAGTCATTGAAATTCCTCTGCCAGAAAAAAATGCCGACGAGAGCGGCACCCGCCAGGACAAGCAGCAAAGGTCCCCATTTTGAAATGAAGACTGAAAATGGAACCTTGATGATTTTTGTCGAAAAAAGAAGAAAGAAGGCACCCAGGACTTCTATTAAGACCGTGGGAAAAAGATAAACGCCGCGGATTTTTCGGTGCTTGAAGACACATGTAAGAAGCAGGCAGATTCCGCAGAGGAGGACGGCTATAGGCCAGAGATGCTCAGGGCCAAAGGGAAGCACGCTGGTAAAAACAAAGGTCATGCAAAGCCCCATGAAGAAAACAAGAAGGCCCATGAAGAAAAAAACGGCCCAGTGAATCAGCGTCATGGCTACATAAAAAATGACTGCCCCGAAAATCATTGTCGTGATGGAACCCACGGGAAGCGCGACTCCGAATCCCACCGAAAAGCGGGATATAAGAAGGAGCCCCGCAATAATCAGAAGAACTCCGGCCGCAAGAAGCAGGTTCAGCACAGGAACAGTAATTTTTTTCATTTAAAAATCCCCCATACTACATTTAAAAGTAAAAGATGCTAAATCAAACTAGGATACTATAGAAATCAATAAAATACTAGAGAAAATAGAGAATTGAAATTTTTACCCGAATTGTGCTATCCTTCTAAAAAATATGAAAAAAACAGCTTCATTTCTCAGGCTTTTCCTCTTCATCAGTTTTTTTTTACTGATTCTTTCATCATGCGATAAAAGCAAGTTCAAGGAAGAAGAGGATCCCCTGTCCCAGCTTACGGCCCTGCTGGAAGATAGCAGCATTTCTGAGCAGTCACGCTATGCGGTCATCAACAGAATAGCAAATCTTTTTTACAGCCGGGGTCAGAGTGACGACATGGTTCTCTTTCTCACTGACTGGGTTGAGACCCACCCGGACGACGGCTACAACGCCTACTGGCTCTTTATGGTCGCCTCGAATTACCTGAAACTCTCTCAGGAACCATTCGCGGAATATTACTACGAGCGAATAATCAACAACTTCTCCGACCTCCTGGTAAACGGCGAGTCGATTCATTTCGCCTGCCTGCAGCACCTCATTCAAATCAGCAAAAACCCGTCAAACCGAATCAATTACTTCAACAGAATCATCCACAACTTTCCGCAGAATGTCAGCATAACTGAAATGTACATGCGGCTGGCCCTGGAGTACGAAAAAGTCGGCGAATGGGACATGGCCCTCAAAAATTACTCTCTTTTCCTGGAGCAGCCGGACTCTTCGGCCATTCAGATTGCGGGTCTTCCAAACGCCTACACAAAGGCAAGGCAGATGGTCAACTTCTCAAAATCATCGAAAGACTGGACCTTCGACAGTCTGGACAGCCTGGAAAAAGCCGTAAAAAAAGCCATCACTTCATACAACTGGCGCAAGCTGGACAGTTACCGCTCAAAGGTAAATTTCTTTGCAATGAGCTGGAAATCAAGCGAGAGCGACCCGAACGCCCTGGAGAACTTCTCAATGCACAACTTCATGCTGGGAAACAGAATCCGCTACAGCGACAGACTGGACGACACTTCCACTCCAACAGAAGCCTATCTCCGCACCTGGGGCTGGACTTCCTATGTTAATGTCTGGTACCTCTACTTCCGCAAGGTAGACTTCCCGGCCGACCCTGAAATTCACGGACGCTGGGAATGGGCAGGAATCTACTTCGGTGAAAAACTTTAAGTTAATGCATAATTCACAATGCATAA
>DGTW01000241.1 GCA_002393835.1 Treponema sp. UBA4326 | reverse complement strand
CAAAACTCGAAGCCGAGCGAAGCATAGCCTTAAAAACTCAGCGAGACGAGATGGCAAAGCAGGCAGCGGCAAAGGCTGCAGAAGTCCGAAAACTCAAAATGGAGAAGCAGGGCGTTCTTGGTCAGATTAATGTGATTGAAAGCAAGAAAAAGGCACTTGTGGAGATTCGGCAGGGTGTGGAAACTCGCTCGCAAGAACTCTATGACCAGCTTGAAAAAGACCGTGCAAGCGAAGAACAGAGAATCAGGAACAAGAGTTACAGCACGGTTGAGCTAGGAAGTGATGGAAAGCCAACCGAAGCTGCTCTTAAACGCCGCGAAAATCAGGTCATACAGAGTTACAAAGATTTGACTAACAAGTTCTTCTCAGATGCCGAAGCCGTAAAGAAAAGCACAGCCGCACAGGATTCAGCCCTGCTCGCAGAAATCCGTTCTGACCAGAAAGCTCTCGCTACCACAAGAACAGTGAGCAGCATGGGGGATGAGCTTAAAGTGAGCTTTGGCACCTACGAGGGAAGCAAAAATGGCTGGAACGCCTATCTTTCGCTCTATTCTGACGGTGTCCTTCTCTACACGGACAGCTTTATTGTTGGGTACGAGGCTTTGAGCGGAAAGAAAGCTCCAGATATGGCGACAGAACTTCGTGACTCTGTAATCGAGGAATATACGAACAATGTTGATATGTACAACTCTCTCCTTACCCGTGGCGACCCAATTATCTACTTTGAAATTGACTACAATGTTACAGCCGAAGCTGACAGCAAGCCGAGCAAGTACAAGTTCAATTTCAACAAGATTCGTGTAATCAACACTGTGAGCGGAAAAACCACACAGACGAGTGCGTTGAGCAAAGTGCAACCACACACGATGAAGCCTGAGTGGGATTTGCGGCCGATTTCGGGGGTTGTGGAGAAGGAAAAAGAAACTTTCTTAGCGATAGAAAAATACATTGCGAAGGGCAAAGACTTGGCTAGTAGTATTCGATTGATTAAATTTTTCGGCAATTCAGAAATGATTGCCATACCTGGCAAAAGCATTGAGATGCTTAGTACGGAAGTTACACAGAAAACATATCAAAAAATAATGGGCGAAAACCCAAGCTATTTCGAAGATGAGAATAATCCTGTGGAGCGTGTCAGCTGGTACGATGCGGTTTACTTCTGCAACAAGCTGAGCGAGACAATGGGGTTAACACCTGTGTATTCAGTTAAAGGTTTGACAGATGTAAGACAATGGAACTATATACCAAATAAAGGCAACAGTCTGGAAGGGAAAATTACACAGAACCTTCAGGCAAATGGCTACAGGCTTCCAACGCTTGATGAATGGCTATATGCCGCAAAAGGCGGGCAGAATTACAGGTACGCGGGCAGTGGTAATCTTGATGAAGTTGGCTGGTATCGTCAAAACAGCGGAAAAAAGACTCATCCTGTCGCTCAGAAAAAGCCGAATGGTTACGGGCTATACGACATGAGCGGTAATGTTGGGGAGTGGGTTTGGGATTCCGGCAGCCTTCGCTATAACTGCGGTGGTTCGTGGGACTACTTTGCGGACTACTGCGAGGTGGATTACAGGAGCAATTACTACGCGGATATCCAGGACGCCTGTCTTGGTTTCCGCATTGTCCGCCCTTTTTAAAGAAAAAGCGAGCGTAGGCATCGTAGCGTAGGCTGTAAGCCGGAGCGGAGAGTCTATGCGAGCGTGGGGCAAAATTGGCTCTCAAAAATTCAGAATCAGAAATAGTTTAGGAGATTTTTATGGAGATTAACGAAATTCAAAGAGAGTTTGTTGAAAGAACAAAAAAACTTTTGGAATCGAGTTTTGAAGAAGTGGAAAGCATCAATCATTATGAAGTTACATTTTTATTGAATTGTCTTTTAGGACTTATTGTTGCGGTTTCAGAATTTGATAGTCGTAAAAAAGAAAACAAGATTTTTAACAAAAAAATCAAAGATGATTCCAATTTTTTAGCTCATATACCTAGCGACATTCAGTATTTTGATAATACAGAAGTCGCTATAGGTAGTAATTATGGGCGACTTCACAAAAGGGATTATTCTGTTTCTGAAAAAAACAAGGAAGATTTGCAAACTTCTGATAAAAAACAAGATTGGTATTTAAAAAAGATTCGCAATTCAATTGCACACTTGAATATAGAACCTGAAAATGAAGGGGATAAATGGATTGGTGTGGAATTATATAACGAAGATCAAAAAATGAAGGATTTTTCTGTAGTCTATAAAAATACAGAACTAAAAAAATTCGCAATTTATATTGCGGGAAAATACTTGGAAAATTACCAATAAAAGGAGAAACACAAAAATGAACGAAAAAATCAAAAAATATCTAACCCTAGCTGATAACACAATAAACAAATTGCCCTTCAAAAAACTGTCGGAAAAATACTCTGACAAAGTTCCATTACTAAAAAGCTTTGCACCATTTGCAAATTTTATCGTCTGCGGTCTTGTCGTTGTTCTGATTGCGGCAAAAATCATTGTTCCGCAGGTAAGGTTCAACAGCTACATGGCAAAAATCGAAAAGCCATGGAAAGAAGAAATCCAGAGCTTTGGGTCATTGGATTTTACAGAAGATTACAAGTCAACATTCGATAAGATTTCTTCGGAAATAAACGCTTGTACAAATGATAGAGCAGGTTTGAAAAAATTTGTTGAGGTCAAAGAAAATTCTGAAAAACAATTGGATGAAATGAGAAAGACTTGTGAAGCAAAACTTGATGAAATTTCCAACAAAACCTCGGATGCATTCGGTGGCATCGAGAATCCAACTTTTGTAATGTCTACAAGTCAATTTAATAAATACAGATCTTTGATGACTGCATTATCGGCGAAGTCACAAGAAGCTTGGTTAAACACATTTTCCAAAAACAATGCAGTCTATGACGAATATATGGAAGAATTAAACAAAGTTTGTTCTGAAAAAATCGAGAAAATAAATGAAGCCATTAAAGAAGCGGATAGGAAAGCATACATTGCTTTTGTTCAGAAAAGTATTGTCGGTTTTTGGGTGGATAACCACAATGAAGGTAAAATAAAATTCAATTCAAACGGAACATTTTCTTTTAAATATCATCGGAATGGATTTAAACCTAAGCGTCCGCCTAAAGCTATGTACAACATGACAGATGGTTCAACTCTAATAAATCTTATAAATGAGGATGAATTTACTACCCCCGAACGACTGCGGAACTTCTCTGGCAAGTATTCTTTCCAAGATGATGTGCTCATTCTTGATGTAAAATCAGCAGAATATAAGAATATGCCAGAAGTTAACGCCGGGGATAAATTAAAGATGAAAATCAGTTTTGCAGACAACGGAGACAGGCTTTGGTTTGATAAAAATACATATAAGCGAAAATAATCCGCTACAAGATATGTAGCTTCTCCAAGCTCTGCTGATTCATCGGCAGGGCTTTTTTCTATCCCAAATTGCGAACTTTATTGTACACCATCGGCGTTTCGTCAAAATCATCTGCAATCCCAACC
>DGTW01000101.1 GCA_002393835.1 Treponema sp. UBA4326 | reverse complement strand
TCCACATCCGGCTCAAGAGCATTCACCACATCAAGAGCAACCATCATATACTGTAAAGATTCTTCATTCAACTGTCTTCCCGTCAGAATTCTGGTTCTTGAATGAATCGGATAAAGCACCAGCTCATAATTTCCATATTCTTTCGGAATGACATGAATCTCAGAGACGGCCGCAAAATAATTCTGTGAAAGCGAACGAATTGAATCAATCTGCTCCATCAAGGCGCGATACTTCTGAGGAATTCTCATTCCCTCTGGTATATTTTCGACAGGAATTCCAGAAATTAAAGGAAGAGATGAGTCTGAATCGGCAGAATTTGCTGTCGTGCTGAAAAGAACGCCGTTTTTGTCAATTTCCACAGGAACTGTCCGGCCATTGGCGGAAACAAAAGTCATGGCCACAGGTTTTCTCTCGCTGACATGAATGTAAACTTTGTTGGGGAATCTTTTCGAAACCTGAACGCTCTCAATGCCAGGAACTGACATCAGGAGAGATTTTGCCTCGTTTGTACTGAAATTCATGAATTTTTTTCCGGCACATGAAGAAATTACGCCGCTCATGCTCTCCTTCGTGTATGAAGAAAGACCGCTCCAGGAAATTTCAACCTTGTCCAGGCAGGGAACGACAAAAAAATACACGCAAAGTTCGCAGAGAAGCAAAATACCGAAAATAGCCGCAAAAATTTTTATGGCATTCATTTTTGTGTCAGAAACAGCCTTTCTTTTTCGAACAGGCTTTATGTCAAAATTCTCAAATCCCTGAATCACAAAATCACTCATAAATTATCTCCTCAATTTCAATATCGTCATTTGGCCCAATTTCATTACGGGAAGCGTTCACCAGAAATCCACAAGTGGCAAGGGTAAAAAGAATTGATGAGCCGCCAGAAGAAAAGAAGGGAAGCGGTATTCCGGTCGTCGGAATGACACCGCCAACAACAGCCACATTCATAACGGACTGGGCTACAATCGAAACGATAAAGCCAAAAGAGGCAATTGCGGCAAAACGAGATTTTGTCGTCATGGCGCAATGCAGTCCCCTCCATGCAAAAAGAATCAGAATGGCGAAGTAAATCAGGACTCCAAAATAGCCCATGGACTCAGCCCAGCCTGCAAAAATATAGTCAGACTGAATTTCAGGGATGGAATTGATTCTGGAAAGACCCGAGCCTAATCCCTGTCCCCAGAATCCGCCGGCAGAAATGGCGCGTCGGGCGGCATAAGTCTGATAGTTGAGGGTCTGCAAATAAGAGTCTTGATCCAAAAAGCCAATGATTCGGTTGAGTCGGTAAGGTTCAAGGAAAACAAAAAGCACGCTGAGAGGGATAAGAATGGACATGACTGGAAGAAGCCAGAAAATTTTTGCCCCTGAGACAATGAAAAGAAGGATGGCAAGGGCAGCGACAAAAACTGATGTCGATAAGTCTGACTGCATGGCAATCGAAGCGACCAGGATAAAGCTGACCAGAACGGCAGGAAAAACAGTTTTGTCAAAGGCATCCGTGATTTTAGACTGCTTTTCAAAATAATTGGCAAGATAGAGGACGATAACGAATTTGACCATCTCAGACGGCTGGAAAGTCGTAAATCCCAGGCGAATCCAGCGTCTGGCTCCGTTTCGCTCAATACCAATCCCAGGAATGAAGGTCATAATAGATAAGACAAGGGCAATTACAACCATAAGCGGAAGGAAGCGTTTGATTGTCTCCAGCTTGAAGGTTGCGAAAATGATGAAGAGCATGAATCCCAGGCAAGAGCTTATCATCTGCCTTTTAACGAAATAAAGGTCATCGTTGAAGGCCCTCATTCCATAGTTTCCCGAGCAAACATAGAGGGTGAACATGCCAATTCCCCAAAGCAGGACAGAGAGAAGAATCAAGGATATGTCACATTTTTTATAATTTTCGAGGGGTCTGTCTGCCACTATGCTGAAATTCACGATTCCCCCCCCATTCCAATCAATGGCAAGACTCTCTCAAGTCCCATGCCCCTGGAGCCTTTCAGCAAAATCAGGTCGCCTTCCTGTGCAAAATCATTTATTTCCTTTGCCGCGTCAGAAATGGCTGACTCGTCCTTGTCGCCGATGTAAATCAAGCGAACTGAAGAAATTTTTTCGTCTGCCAGGGAAGATTTTTTTTCGGCAATTTCAACTGCCTTTTCATAAGCATATTTCATCTCTGAACCGAAGAAAATAATCATATCAGCATCAGAGTGAATGGCTTTTTCACCAGTTTTCGTATGCTCTTCCTCTGATTTTTCTCCAAGCTCAAGCATGTCACCCAAAAAATAGATTTTCTTTCCCTCAGTTTTTGTGTCCTTGCACAAATCAAGGGCTTTTTCCATTGAGTCTGGGTTCGCATTGTAGCAGTCTTCAAGAACGGTGAATTTTCCTTTTTTTACGCTAGAGCGACCGCCAAGCATTTTAAGGCTCTCAATTCCGGCCTTAATCTGCTCTGTCGTACAACCAAGTTCTTTTGCAAGGGCAATTGCGGCCAAGGCATTCAGGAAATTGTATTTTCCAGGCAAAGAAAGGCGCATGGTAAGACCATCAACAGAAAAGACTGTTCCTAAAAGTCCTTCGTCTGCGACAAGTTTCACGCTTTCGTCGCAATCGATGCCGTATTTTACGACCTTCCCCTTTACGCCCTTTTCAAGGAATGAAGCAAAGTCATCTTCTTTGGGAATAAAGGCGGCTCCAAAAGAATCTATATAAGTGAAAATCTTTTTCTTTTCATTGGCGATATTTTGACGGCTTCCCAGAATTCCTATGTGAGCGCTTCCTATATTGGTGATGATTGCGTAATTTGGCTTAAAGACCCCGGCAATCTCACCGATTTCGTTGACCCGGTTCATGCCCATCTCGAAAAGTCCAAGTTCATGCTCGCTTCGGATATTGAAAACAGAGAGGGGAAGTCCGGTCTCTGAATTGAAGTTGCCTTTCGTGGCAATTACATTGAATTTCTGGCGGAGAATAGAAGCCGTAATTTCCTTCGTCGTTGTCTTGCCGCTTGAACCTGTTACGGCACAGCGAATTAATCGGGGAAACTTACGGACATAAGCCTCAGCTGCCTTCTGCAGCGCCAGCATAGTGTTCTCCACCAGAATAAAGGCTACATTTTTGTTATGGACGGCCTGATTTTTCAGGTCATCAAGGAGATTCTTAGATGTTTTTTTAGAAATAAAAACGGCAGACGCACCTTTTTCAAGTGCCGAGGGAATATAGATATGCCCGTCCTGAAATTCACCGATGAGGGGAACAAAGAGAGATTTTTCCGCGACAAGCCGGCTGTCAGTTTGCACGCTCGTGAAGCAAAAGTTCTCAGAAGGGAACTCCCCGTTCAAAAGAACTCCTCCCACCGCTTCAAGAGTTTCTGACAATTTCAAGAGACTTTCTATATTTTCGACACTTTTTGCGTCTGTCATTTTATACTCCAATTTAGCAGGTAGCAAGTAGCGGTTAGCAGTTTTTTTTACATTGCTCACTGCTACCTGCTCACTACTGTTATTTTATCTCAACCCGCACAATATCTTCCGACTTCGCCTTGTGCATACCAAGCTCGGACTCGGCGATTTTTTCGATCCGGTCGGAGCTGGAAAGCAGGCTGATGTCCGAAATCAGCTTTCGGTTCTGCTCCACTATCTCAACCTGCTTGGCCTCAAGCTTGGCTAGGTCGCTTTTGAGCTTGGCGTACCTGTGAGCCTGAAAGGCATCCAGAGCAAGCAAAAGCGGAATCAGAATCACAGAAGCGTAGGCCACGAATCTCAGTTTGGTCTCATGTCTAATTTTCATTATCCACCTCCCTTCTGCTGCACGGCTGTAATTTCATAGGACTACATCGCCTCCGCTTCAATCGCAAGTTTGTGCATCTCAGTCGCATCCCGCAGCTTCCGCACCACACGGAGCTTTGCGCTTCGGCTCGGAGAGTTCGATTTGACCTCTTCGGCTGTCGGCTCGACTGGCTTTCGGGTGATAATCTCAGCGCAAGGCTGACCTCCGCAACTGCATTTTGCCTGCTCGGGCGGACAGATGCATTTTTTGCCAAGATTACGGAAATAATTCTTTACGATTCTGTCCTCAAGGGAATGAAAAGTGATTACCCCCATTTTTCCTCCGACAGAAAGCACATTGAAGGCATCATGCAGAGCCTGAGGGAGCCTTCTTAGCTCAGAATTGACCGCAATACGAAGGGCCTGGAAAGTCCTTGTCGCCGGATGGATGTTTCCGTGCCTGTAATTTCCAGGAACCGCATTATAAATGATTTCTGCCAGCTGCTTCGATGACTCGATTTTACCGCTGGCACGAGTCTCGACGATTGCGCGGGCAATCCGCCGGCTCATTTTTTCATCGCTGTAAAGGTAAATCATGTTGGCAAGTTTTTCTTCCTGCCATGTATTCACGATGTCAGAGGCACTCTCCCCTTCCTCAAAATTGAGGCGCATATCAAGAGGCTCGTCATAACGGAAAGAAAATCCCCTGCCGCTCAGCTCGTAGTGATAGACCGAGATTCCAAGGTCAAAAAGGATTATGTTCGGTCTCTCTTTATCTGAAGGATAATTTGCGTAAAAGTCGTTGAACCAGCCGTTGTAAAAGTCCATACGGTCGCCATAAAGAGAGAGGCGTTCACGGGCACGGGCCTGAATCGTCTTGTCCCGGTCAAGGCCGAGAATGTGAAGTCCTGGATATTTTGAAAGGAATGCGTTTGAATGTCCGCCTTCGCCAAGAGTCGAGTCAATCATGTATGCATTTTTTTCAAACGGCTCACCGACAGGGCTTAAATAAAACAAGCACTCGTCGAGCAGAACCGGTGTGTGAACAGCTTCCACCTTTTACATCCCACATTTTTAAATTTTAGAAACTTATGCTGCTCAAAGCCTCAGCTGCTTCCTTGAGAGAATCTTCATTCTCACCGAGGTAATCGCTGTAAGCCTGTGCGTCCCAAAGTTCCATATATCTGTTGATTCCAAGAATCACACAATCTTTTGAAAGATGAGCATACTCCCGTAAGCTCTGCGGGATAGAAAGGCGTCCGGACTTGTCAAGCTCCACTTCCTGCGCGGGGGCTATAAAGTGACGGAGAACAAGAGCGTTCTGTCGATTAAAAGGAGAGGCCGTCTCCATAATCTTTGACGATATGTTTTTCCATTCATCGAGAGTATAAAGCCATAAACAGTGGTCGAAGGCCTGAGTGACAATGAGAACGCATTTGTCTGTTTCAGCAAACAATTCGTTTCGCAAACGTGTCGGAAAAAGGATTCTGCCCTTTTCGTCCAGCGTGTTGCGGTACTCGCCAGTCAGTAACTCCATACCACTATTTACCACTTTACCCCACAATTTCCCACTTGATTTACATTTTATCCCCCAAAATCACTAAAGTCAACCTAAAAAATGCCGATAATCATAGTTTTTCAAAAATTTTTTTCTAGCGGAAATTGCACGGTTTAGGTCAAATTTGTTAGAATCTGTCAGAAAACGATGATAAACACATACAATGAATCTGCCCTTCACGAGACCCTAAAAAAGCTCTACGCTCTGGAATCAAACGGAATTATGGAAGTCCAGCTTGATGACACTCCCTGGATTTGCGACATTCTTGACGAAAATAAAAATGTGATTGAGATTCAGACCTCAAATCTCTCGGCACTGACAGAAAAAGCCCTGTACATCCTTGAGACCGGCCGTAAGCTAAAAATCGTTCACCCCATTGCCGAAAACAAATGGATTGAGCTTTACGGCTCTGACGGAGAACTTTTACACAGGAAAAAAAGCCCCAAAAAGGCCACGATTTACGATTCGCTCAGGGGAATGACAAAAATATGCCCCCTTTTCCTGCAGGAGAACTGCGAGCTGGAACTTCTTTACTGCGATATTAGCGAAATGAGGAGAAAAACGGAGGGACTTTCCCAAAACCAGACGAACAGCCGCCGTCACTTAAAAGACTGGCTTCCCATGGGGAAAAGGCTGGAAAAAATCTCAAGGAAGGAAAAATTCTCAAAAAAAGAAGACTGGGAAAAGCTGATTCCAGAGAGCCTCCGTCAAAAAGACGAAAAAGGAAAGTTCCCGGCCTTTCGAGCCGTCGATTTAAAAAGGGAAATGGCAAAAGAAAAAGGAGCGAAAAGCTCAAGATGGGCCCCGCTCCTAATCTGGATATTAGTAAAAATGCAAATCTTAGAAATCACCGAAGTAAAAGGAAGAAGCAAGATTTATTCAGTGAGCAGTTAGCAGTGAGGAGTGAGAAGTGAGAAGTTACGAGTAAAACTTCGTTGAAAAAACTCCTAACTCCTAACTCCTAATTCCTAACTCTTTTCTATATTCGACGATCTGGAGATCGAGAGGATGACGCCCATCTCGAACATCAGCGTCAGCAGTGAAGAACCGCCG
>DGTW01000276.1 GCA_002393835.1 Treponema sp. UBA4326 | reverse complement strand
TTGACGGTGAATTCCAGTTCGACGCAGCAATCGCTCCAGAAGTTGGCGAACTCAAAGCTCCAGGAAGCTCAGTTGCAGGACATGCAAACACATTCATTTTCCCAAACATCAATGCTGGAAACATCGGTTACAAAATCGCTGCCCGCATGGGTGGCTGGAAGGCAATCGGTCCTGTTTGCCAGGGCTTCGCAAAGCCTCTCAACGACCTCTCTCGCGGCTGCAATGTAGACGAAATCGTTGACACAGTTGCAGTAACAGCATTGCAGGCGTAAATAGAGTAATCACACAAAACAAAAAAGACGGTCTCCCGTCGGAAACCTGTCCCGAACATCGCAGTGAGCATAGCTCAGGCGAGTTCGTGCCAGAACTCCGACTCCGACCGTCTTTTTTGCATTTATGGTCTTTTTTTATGCCTACAATTTCTTTTGGTATCTGTTCACCACTTTCGGGTCGAGTTTATCTTCCAGATGGAATTTTTTGATGGCCCAGCCTACTGTGTGGACGGAAATTGACATGGCGGCGATTAAGCCGATTAAGAGAATGATTGGCAGGGCAATTTGAACGAAAACGCTTTCTGACAGATTTGGATTTTCTGTGAGAAAAAACAAAAGCGAAATAAGAAGTACGGCAGTTACCGCAAGACCAATTAGAATGTTGTATAGAATTACGCAGATGTTAAAGAGAAAGGTTCTTTCTTTTTTTGTCATTCAGCTCCTCCCTTGTTCTGTGATTTTTTCATTGTGATAACGAAAGAAATAATGAGTAAAATTCCGCATACGACTACAGCGGCATCTGCAATGTTGAATGTCGGCCATCGTTCCCAGCGCAGGAATTTGAATGGCGACTTTTCGATTCCAAACCATTTTACATCGATGAAATCAACCACTCCTTCAGTCCTGAAAAAACGGTCAATAAGGTTTCCGAAGCCGCCCCCGGCGATTCCAGAAATGCTCCATCTTTGTAGTGATGAGAAATCGTCGTTTCTCATGTAAACGCCGAGAACTACGATAAGCACGATGAGGGGAATTGCCCTGAAAAGAATGCTTCGCACGGCAATGCTCCAGCCCTGACCAATGCTGAATGCGATTCCGGGGTTATTCACATGAATGATTCGCAAAAAATCTCCAAAAAAAGACCCGCCAAGCCCGTAGAGAGGAATGTTTTCCGTGATGAGAATTTTTGTAACCTGATCTACAATGATGACGGCAAGTGCCAGCAGGAGAGGCAGAAGTTTTTTTGCCGTAAAATATTTTGGTTTAAACTGAACTTCAATAGTAGCGTCTGACATAGTTTACCTTTTAAAATAGTATGTGATTTTATCATAAACCGGTAGGAATGTCGATAAAAACAGTCTTAATGCCTTTTTCTTCCTCTAGTCGTTTTTGGACGAGCTGAACGCCAACAGTTTCCGTGTTATAGTGTCCGCCCGCAATCACATTGATGCCTGCTTCTTCTATTCCGTGGTATTCCTCGTGACCGACTTCACCTGTGATGTAGGCATCGGCTCCTATTTTGACGGCCTGATCGAAATCATCTCCGGCTCCACCCGAAATTACGGCGACTTTTTTTATTAGTTTTTTGCCGAAAGCAAAAATATGGCTGGCTTTTTCGCCATTTGGAAAAAGTTTTGCTTCTAGTTCATCAATAGTACATTCCTTGCTAAGCTCTCCATAGGCTCCCAAGGTCATGCCCCGCCATTTTCCGAAAGGGCGGACTTTTTCAAGCCCCAGTCTTTTTGCGATTCCGAAATTGTTTCCCACGAATTCATTTGCATCAAGGGGAATGTGGTAGGCGATTAAAGCCAGGTCATTCTTGATGAAGGCTGCGACTCTTTTGTAGTGGTTGCCTGTAATTGTCTGGCAATGTCCCCAAAAAAGGCCGTGATGAACGAAAAGGACATCCGCTCCTTCTTCTGCCGCTTTGAGGGCTGTAGCCTGACAGGCATCAACTGCAAAGGCGACTTTTTTTATTTCCTTTTCGTCTGGCGCGCTGTTTGCGATTTGAATTCCATTCAGCGAAATGTCAGAGTCATAGTCTTCTTTGTGAAGGAATGAATTGAAGTATCTGTTTAGCTCTGTAAGGGTCATTTTGCCTCTCCTATTGCCGTGATTGTTTTGTTTGCCACATATCTTGGAATGAAAAATTTGTTTTCCCGTTCAAAGCCCTTGTGCCAGGCAAAAAGCACATCCGTTTGCTCGATGAAGCCGTATCCGCTGGTTTTGTATTCATCAACTCTGTTCATTGAGAAAAAACCCTTTGCGTTTGAATATGGCTCCGTGTTAAATTCATCGATGACGGCGTAAATTGAGTCAAAATCAACTCCGTCAACTACATAAAAAGTTTTTGTTTCGTCACCAAAAAGCTCCAGGGCAATTCTCGTGAGGGCGGAATATTTTTTTGTCGCCTGTTTTTTTTCTTCCATGAGAAGTTTTGCAAAATCATCGGGATTTTCACCTTCCGCCTTGATTGCCGCAAATCTTCTGAAAAATTTAGATTCGAGAATGTATTTTTCTGTCGGACTTTCTGAATTTTTGGAAAGCAAATGCAGGTCTTTTGTGTAAAAATCTGCTGCGAGGACTGTATAGCCCTTTTGAGCCAAAAGCATGAGGTAAGGCTCGTAATTCTGCACGCAGGCTCGGATTCCAGGCGAAAAAATTATGACAGGATTTTCTGAATAAAGGCTGGCTGTTATATCATCATGAATGACTGGCTTGTAAATATAAAGCTTTCCTGAAAATCTTTCGCCCGTAAAGTAGCTTTCCCTGATTCTAAGGTCGCTTGTGCTGCCGGTCAGGATTAGCTGGCTTTTGCTGATGTTGAAATCTTTTGCGTTGTATTTTACAGGCCTGAAAAGAATTATGAGGGCTGCAAGTGCCAGGGCTATTATGAGGTTGAGAATGGAAAAAATAATGAAAGGAATGCCGTAAGTGTCAACAATGAGCTTTGCATTGAGTCGGAGAAAAGCACGGAAATTCGTAATGAAAACGATGATTGAAAGGGCGAATACGGCCAGAGTCTGCAAGGAAAAATCAAAGCATAGAAAAGTAAGTATGGAAATTACAAGGGCCATTGGTGCAAAAGCGGCCAGACAGTCAATTCTGGAATGACGCAAAAAGAAAACTCTGACTGAACAGAAAAAAATCATCAGGAGCACGAGAATCTGTGCGAGAAAAGAGTCAAACATACCCTTATTTTGCATGAATCTTCCTTTTTGCACAACACTTGTCTTATTGTATTTTCAAAATCAAAATAATGCTTTATAATGGAATAATGCAGCAGGCTCAAAAAACGCAAAAAGTCAGTCTAGATAACTCAAAAATCAAAATGGCTATTCGTGCCGGTATTCCGCTGTCTATTACCACATACACTCTTCCCCGCGAAATGTCAGAGTATATGGAAGAAGTGCTTGCTGCCTTCCTTGCAGAGCTTGGTCAGGAACACATGGAATCCTACCTCAAATACTGCCTCAATGAGCTGGTCACAAACGCCAAAAAAGCCAACACAAAGCGAATTTATTTTCACGAAAAAAAACTCAACCTTTTTGACGATGCCGATTACGAAAAGGGAATGCAGAGCTTTAAGGAAGACACCCTTAACAACATCCGCTACTATCTCGGTCTGCAAAAACAAAGCGGCTTGTATGTAAAACTCATTCTGCAAACTCGCAACAACCGCATCAAAATCGAAGTAAGAAACAACTCTGAGCTAACTTTCCGTGAATACAAGCGAATGCACGACAAGCTGAGCCGTGCCCAGCAATACACTTCCGTCGACCAGGCCATGAACCAAGTCATCGACCAGTCTGAGGGTGCGGGTCTTGGCATCATCATTATGATTCTCATGCTGGAAAAAATCGGCCTCACCGAAGAAAATTTCCAGATTCTCAACGAAAACGGCGAGACAATCACTCGAATCATTCTTCCAATAAACGACAAGACCCAAAGGGAACTGAACACGGCTTCCCACGAGTTTATAAAGCTCATCGACGATATTCCCCAGTTTCCGGAAAGCATCGTAAGGATAAACCGCCTCATCAACGATTCAAACACAAAACTCAGCGAAATAGCAAAGGCAATTTCAAGCGATGTTTCCCTCACTACGGATTTGCTCCGCCTTGTCAATTCTGTCACTTTTGCTCTGGCCTCTCCCTGCATCAGCATTGCGGACGCGGTAAAGCTGGTGGGAACCCGCGGCATCAAAAACATGATTCTTTCCGTAAGCTCAGTCCAGCAGCTTAGCGGGCTTGGAGGAGAGTCTCGAAAAACTCTTTGGGTTCATGCAAATCGCGTGGCTTTCTATGCTTACAATCTTGCCCGCAATTTCTGTGCTTCAGACAGGGATTTGGTGGACGATGCCTACATTTGCGGACTTCTTCACGACATGGGAAAACTGGTCTTTACGATGGCCCGCCCAGATTTCCTTGACGGTATAAAAGACATCTGCCGCCAGCGAAATGTTTCTGCCGATGTTTTTGAAAAGCTCTTGGCCGGCGTAAATCATGCCGAAATTGGCGCTCTCATTGCCGAAAAATGGAATTTCCCAACCATTATCATCTCCGTTATTCGTCATCACCATGAGCCGGATTTGGCTCCTTCCTCAACAAAAAAACTGACTTCACTCGTTTATCTTGCTGACATGATTGCTCACTTCGAGACCCATGAAGTTGACTACTATCAGTTTGATCTGGATGTGTTAAAATTGTTCGGAATTTCAAGCGAGTCTCAGCTGCGAAAAATCTCAGACAAGCTTACTGCGGCATTCAAAGAAGACTAATTAAAAAACATGAGCTTTTTGCGAGAGCGGGGCTTGAAGGCAGCAGGATTTGCAGTTTTGCGGCTTCAATTTTTGGGCAAGTTTCTAGGAGTCCTTTTCCGTCAGTTTCCTTACCCAGGCCTGCATTAAAATGCCGTATGCCACGCCTACATTCAGAGATGCTTTAAGACCTTTCATCGGAATAGAAACCCGTCCGTAGCTTGCCGCATTAAGTGCCTGCGGGCTTACGCCAAGTTCTTCTGAGCCGATAATGCAAATTCCTCTTTGTGGAAATTCAAATTCTTCAATGTCGCTTCCGCCTGTTTCCAGGACAAAAATCGGAAGCTCGTTTTCTCTGGCAAATTTCTCAAGCTCTGGAATGCTCTTTCTTTCAAAGCCGATTGTCTCAATGCAGCCCATTCCGCTTCTAAGGGCTTTCGGATGATTTGGGTCAATGCACATGGGGGAAATAAGGACTTTTTCTGCCCCCATTGCCTCTGCCGTTCGAAAAATAGAGCCGCAGTTAAAAGGAGAGCGGATATCTTCAGCGTAAACAAAGACTCCAGGAAAAAAATCCCTCTGCTTTACGAGCCCCTTTTCGTCAAGCGGGGAAGCGTGCGGGGCTATAATTAAATCCCATTCAGCCGGAAAAGTCCCGATTATTGCCAGAAGGTTGTTGCGGGCAAGATTGCAGGCTCGTTTTTCGTCAAAAGGCTCTCTTTCCAGAACTTCCTCTAACTGAGCCTTGCTTTCCGGCGGAAGTTCCTCATCCTGAATTACGATTGAAATGAGTTTTTTGATATATTCGGCACGGGGAATTGACTTGAAATTGTATTCATTGCCCTTTTCAGGGATTCCGTCAACATCTCGCTCCAGGGCCCCGAATGTAAGCGCCAGTTTCCGTCTTTTCTGCCCCGGTTGCAGCTGATTTAGTTTGTGTGGCTCAATCATTTTTCTTTCTATGCTGATTTGTTAAAATGCCGTTTTTATCATTGCGAACAAATCATCGCTGTTCATGCTTCGTGGAAGTGAATGAACGATGTCCAGCTGGCCTGCATCTTCAGCGGCCAGGGCCAGTTGCTCCAGCGATATTGACAAGTCCTTGATTCGTGCTGGAAGGTTTGCCTTTGCGATTTTTTGCCGGATGTATTCTGCGAAGGCTTTTGCCGCATCTTCGTTTGACTGCTCGCTTTGAGCGATATTCATTTTTTTTGCAAGTTCTGCCACACGGTCAGCCTTAAATTTGGCACATTCTTCCACCATATAGGGGAATAAAATCGTCGTGACCAAAGAGCGGGAAATTTTATATCGGGCATTAATGCACATTGAAAGAAGGGAAGCTATTCCAACTGATGATGTTGCCGCCGCGAGGGAAGCCATGCAACCACCTTCTGACAATAATTCTTCTTTTGGAGTGGTGATTGTAAGGGTTTGTGAGCCTTCCAGGGCATAGCCCAGAATCTCAACGGCTTTTTCTGCCATCATGTCGCTGAAAAAATTCTCCCTTTGGGAAAGGTAGCTTTCTGTGGCAAGGCAGAGAGTTTCAAGGGACATGGAATCAATCTGATTTTCAGTGAGTGTTGCCGTCAAAGTCGGGTCAAAGAGAACCAGCTTGGAAATTCCGTGCTGAGCTTTCAAAAGTTTTAGGGTAGAGCTTCGAGCATCCACAAGGGGAATTGTATCCGTGAATACAAAGGCATCACGAATTGTGGTCGGTATGCAGATTAGTGGAAGGGAAGCTGTTTGTGGAATAGAGCCGTCGAGAAAGTCGTAGAGGTCGTGGATTTCATTGTAGAGGGCACAGGTAGCACGAGCGATGCTGATTGGTTTTCCTCCGCCGACAGCAATCACTCCGTGAATATGAGCTTCCCGGGCAAGTTTGAGGCAGCGGCCTAAAATTTCTGAATCCCCAGCTGCTGAAAGCTCGTCGAAAAGGAAATAATTGATTTTTTTGTCGTCCAGTGCCTTTGCGATTTTTTCTGAAGTTCCGTTTTCCCGAAGAATCGGGTCCAAAATCACCATGAATTTTGTGCCGTAAGAAAGAAGAGACGAGCCAATTCTGCTTGCTGAATAAGAACCTAAAAGAATATTTGGTGAAACCTTAAATGAAAAATCTGCCATTTTTTAATTCCTGTTAAACAAAAAAAGACGGAAAAAATCCGTCTTTCTGTAAGCGACACCGTTGCCTTTTAATTAAAGCCCATAGCTTGCAAGAATTCTATCGGCTGTTGAAGCAATAACAGCCTGATTCAAGTAGTTTGGATCCTTAATCTTCTCTTTGATGGCGGCAACGAGATCCTGGCGAATGTCAGGTGTTTCTTCCGCAACCTGATTCAAGTAGTAAGCCTCTGCTGCTGCCTTAGCCTCATCAGAAACACTTACTGAATCTGCTGTAGAATATGTATTTTCTTTAGCCTGTGTGCGACGAACATTCTGAACATTGTTAAGAGGATTTACATTGTCAATTCTTCCAATCATCATAGCTAACCTGCCTTTTACTCTTTAATTATCGGTATCTTCAGAAAATTCTTTAGAATTTTTTGAAGATTTTTGTCATCTCTTGCGAGATAAATACTGCGAATTCACCTTGAATTTTGCTTCTTGAGGCAAAATTTTCAAGCAATTCCTGAGCAGTCCCCTCTACTATCTCTTCGTGCATTTTGGTCAGCTCGCGACCTACAACTACACGCCGTTCACTATCAATATCGGCAATATCAGTTAAAAGTTTAACAATTCTGAACGGAGATTCGTACAGAACTATTGCCGCTTCCATTTCCATTAGCTCCTTTAAACGGCTTCGGCGCCGCCCGGGTTTTGGCGAAAGAAAACCCTCAAAAACAAGGGTTTTGCCGCCGGCTCCTGCAACGCTCACCAGTGAGGCAAAGGCGCTTGCTCCCGGAATTGGAACTACTGTGTGTCCTGCTTTTCGTGCCAGCCCTGCAAGAATTGCCCCTGGATCAGAAATGCCCGGGGTGCCTGCATCGCTTGCATAGGCTACCGTCTGACCTTCGTCAAGCATCCTGATAATCTTCTGGCTCGCTGCTTCCTCGTTCTGAGAACGGCAGGATACGAGCGGTTTTCTGATTTCGAGGTGATTCAATAACTGGAGAGTGTGCCGGGTGTCTTCCGCGGCAACCACATCAACAGATTTGAAAGTCTCAACGGCTCGAAATGTAATATCACCAAGATTACCAATCGGTGTTCCAACGATATATAAGGTAGACATTATCTAATTATAAATTAGAAATGATAAATTAGCAATGGAAAAATCGGGGCGTTGCGGGTAGGGAGCCGGTCGCCGAAGGCGAAAAAACTTGCGAGGCAAGTTTTTAGGCGAGTCTCGGTGA
>DGTW01000360.1 GCA_002393835.1 Treponema sp. UBA4326 | reverse complement strand
ACTGTCGCCATTAAAATCCGCTATGAAGACTTCAGCACGGTAAGCGTTCAGTCCTCTGGAGAGCGCTACATTTCAAGCATAGACGACCTTTTTGACCGGGCAAAAGCCCTCCTAGAAAAGAAAATCGATCTCCAAAAAGGAATCCGCCTTTTGGGCGTGGGTATGCAGAATCTTGAGAACGAAAAAGAAGTCCGCCAGCAGGAACTCTTTGACTTCGGCGAGGAAAAAAAACGGAGGCTGGAATCGGCGATTTTAAAAGCTCAGGAAAAAAATCCCGGTCTGAAAATCACCAGCGCCCGCCTTTTGGGAAGCACAAGCCTTATTCTGGCCATGCTATTTTTTGGGCAAAAAAATCTCTCTGCCCAAAGTCTTTCAGACCAAGACCTTCCTTCTGTCGAAAAACAGTCTACAAGTACAGAAAAAGAAGCTGACGGTGCGGCAGGCATTGTCTTTGACACTTCACGTCTTCCCCTTTCTGATTCAGGAAAATTCGTCTCATTATTCAATAAAGACTTAGGAAATCAGAATGTGGAATTTTTTGCCCAAGGCTACTGGAAAAGCACGGTCACGGGAGGGGCGACCTATTCTTTCGGATTCGGAACGACGCCGACACTTTCCACAGTCTCGCCAGTCTTCATGCAGAATGTGGATTTGACCCTCTACTTCATGCTCAATCACCACTGGTATTTTGAGGCGGCTTTTGCGGACGAATTCACCAAAAACACGGTGGCGGCAGGCTACATCGGAGACGGCTACTTAAAAAAGGCCAGAATCTCAAACAGGAAAATTGTCTTTCCAACGACTTATTCAATAGACGATGTGAGCCGTGGAATTGGCGGTGGAGACAATCAGGCTCCTGGAATCTCGCTCAACTGGAAGGGAGAAAAATGGCAGGCAGACACGGTATTTCGCTATGACATGCTCCAGGCCCATGAAAAGACCTGGTACGGAAAAAATTCAGTCTCAAAGAGCGACATTGCCCTTTCTTCCTACAACACTGGAAATTTTTACTATCTTCCAAAAGCAAGCCTTGTAAGGGCAGTCAAGGACATATATGTTGAGAATTCATCTGGAACTTACAGAGATTCCAAAGGAAGAAAATACAAAAAACTTGATTCGAGCCAGTTTCTTCTCTTGGCCACGGAAAATCAGATTCTCCTCTCAAAAGATGCCGGAGCCGGCAAAAAAAACGGCCTTCTTCCGGCTGTTGCAGTCACTTTCTACACGGGCGTTAGCCAGAGCGATTTTGGTTCCTACAATGATGAAAGCACATTTCTCGGAAAAATTCAGGCCTGGTTTTCGCAAAAAGGCAGCCGCCCCATAAAAATTGAAAACTACGCCTACCCCCTCATAAACTCCATCGATGGTGAAGACTGCCTTTTTCTGCAGCATCCGGCGGGCTTTTCTCCCCTTGTGGTGGCCAGCAGCTATGACACGCTTTCTTCTTCAGCCTCCGATGCCCGCATCGCAGACAGCCAGAACGGCACGGCGGACACAAATTACAATGTCGTAATCGACGAGGACAGGCTGACTTTTGCTCAGACGGATTTTTTCTACCAGAATCACCTGTATGCCACGGTTTCCTTAAACGAAGACAGTGCTGAAGACGAACTTGACAGGGCGATAGAAAGTAACTTTCCGCTTGCAAAGGAATTTCCCCTCGTTTATCTCGGCAGTGCATCTTCTTCAATCAGCACGAAAGTCCTTCAGCTGCGTACTTTGACCCCGGTAAAAAGGCTTGAAATAGGCACAAAGGCCGTTGGCGGCAGTGTGACGGTTTATAAAAACGGAGTCATAGATTCCTCGGCAAAATATGACGCAGAATCAGGCACGATAAACCTGTCTTCCGCAGTGGCTGCCTCCGACCACATTACAGCCCGCTGGTACGAGGAAAGTGAAGATTCTTCATCCGGTGCTTTTTCAATGGCCGCAGGCTTTAAATACTTCTTCACGGACAATTTTTCAGGGGACATTTCTGCTTCTTCCCGCTGGAGCTACAATAATGACAGGGAATATGCCGACGAGAGCGCATCATCCCGGGGCTTTGTGACTCTGGCAAATGCCGCAGCCTACAAAAAAGACAATTTTTCGACCAAGAACACGCTGGCCATAAGTTACGAGAACACCAACACGACGGGAAACTACAGGATTCTGGGAAACGACGACAAGGAGAGCAAGACTTATTATCTCTCAAAAACGGCGGGAATAAATCTTCCGGGTGACTATGAGCCTTGTCTTAACATAAAAGAAAACGCCGGAACAAGCCATATTCAGCTGAAAGAGTCAAAAAAATATTCAAGCGAGGCCGCAGAAGGAAGCTCTGACTCAGAAATTTCAGGCTATGCAATTCCCTTTGAGTGGAATTTTACAGGAATTGACGCAGGAAGCGGTGAAAACCAGGCCTGGGCAGCCCAGTCAATCTACATTCCTGGCCTCAATTCAAGCCTTGCCAACGCCTCAACATTCTCAATCGCCATAAAAAGGCCTTCAACTTCTTCATTTTCTTCAAGCGATGCCGCCCTATACCTGCAGCTGGGAGTAAGCTCCGACAAGGATTTTTCGGTGGAGGAAGGCGAAAAAATCCCGACATGGAAAATCTCAGACTCTTCGGCAGCCTTCGTTGACAAGGCCTTTGATTTTTCAGACTCCTCAAAAGAAGGAAAATGGCAAATCGTAAAAGTCACCCTGACCGACGAGGACAGAAGCGCAATATCTTCACTCTGCAATTTCAATGCCCGCCTTATATTCTGCTCAAACCAGTCTTCAGGACCTTCTTCAAGCGGCCTGATTTACGCCGGTCCCTATGAATGTGGAGAACTTGTCTTCAATTCGGAAAGCTCTGTTTCTGTCACGACAAAAAACTACCAGACCACGGATCCAAGCCTCTCTTCATCAGCAATAAAAAAATTCAATAAGACAAAAAGCAACAAAGTTCAGTATTTTGAATGGAAATTCGACCAGGAAGAAAGCGAAGGACAGGAAATCACATTCACAAGAAATTTTACGGCTGTGGATTTTTCTGAATATAAAAAGCTCTCCTTCTTCTTAAAAGCAGAAAAGGCAGACTCAATAAAAATCCAGCTTTCAAGTCCAAAAAGCGGCGACAGCGAAAAGAAGACCCTCGTATACACCATTGATTCCCCTTCATCTGAATGGAATGAATACACAATTGACTTAAACTCTTCAGGCGACAAAAGGCTCTCTTACCTGAATGTGGATGTAGCTCCGACTAAAATCAGCATTACAGTGACTAGCAGCAAGGAGGGAAATTTTTCTTTTGATGAGCTTTACCTGTCAGAGAACACGCCTTTTGTCCTCGCTGAAGACAAAATCGAGGCAAACTACAAAATTGACGGAGCAATTCTCAAAAGCGGAAATCACGAGCTGCTTAAAAATGTCAGCGTCTCCGCCAATGCAAATGCCGCTACAGCCATAGAGACAGAAAGAGGCCGGTCAAAAGAAAAAAGTCTGAAATCCAGCGGCAGTCTCGATTTCACATTGGTTAATGTAAAGGTAAAAAGCCAGCTTTCCCTTTCTAACGCCTATCTGCACGATACTTCAGGTGAAAGCAGCCAGAAAAATGCCCTAGCTCAGGCCTCCCACTCTCTTGAAAACGAAAAAGCACTTTTAGGTCTCTTCTCGTTTTCGGAAAACTATTCCTACAGCTCAGAGGAAGCCTCCCTTGAAAAGGCAAATTCTGCAAAATTGGACTTCGCTTCCTGCAAAATTCCCTTAAAAATTGAGGCCTCGACAAAAGCCAGCTCCGATTCATGGTCGCTCAGGCAAAAGCTCGAAGGCAATGCCTCTCTCACTCCGGGAAAATTTTCCTTTTCAGTAAAGGCAGCGTCAAGCCAGAGCGTCCTGACTGACTCAGCAGGCTCTTCTTCAAGCGGAAGAAAAAAATTCTCCACAGAAAACTACTTTGCCTCATGGAAGGAAATCACGGCCTTTTCATTTGACGGCGGAGATGAAAAAGCGGCAAAACGAAGCGTTTCAATGGAAGGAAAGGCTTCACGCTCCTTTCTGACGGCCAATTTCAAGCCCAGTCTTTTCTTTTCAACCGAAGGAAACTACAAGTCGTCATCAAAAGTAAGCTTTTCTGACACATCAAAGGCTGGATTCGAGCTTCCCTTCACGCTTGCAAAGAACAATTTCTCCTTTTCATGGAAAAAATCTGCCGGAGCAAGCGAGACTTGTGAAAAAGGCGGAGATTACAAGAGCGACACGGAAAAACTAAGTTCGGCTTTGGGAGACAAAAGTTACTTTTTTACTTCCCTGCCCATCTATGATTTAATAAGCTCTTCACTTTCAGAAAATGTCCTTCGCAATGACGAAAAAAGCCAGCTTTACACGGGAAATTACGCATTCAGCTGGCGACGGCCTTTTTTTGCCAATAAATACGATTTTTTCATTCCACAATCGGCAAAAATTGAGGCAACGAGGGACATTCGCACAGGAAGCAGCACAAGCGACTTCTATCAGATAAAAAACACATTGAGCTACTCGGCCATGAACATTTTCGGTCGCAGGGGCAGTCTTCCCATGTTTTCATTTTTTGAAAGCGACGAATACATAAGCTCACTAAGCGCGGCCTTTAAAATTCCAAGAACGGCAGCATCTTCATTCTCTTACATTCTTAACGCCTACATTCAGGCAACTTTCTACCTTTCAGAAAAGGATTACCTCCGTCAGGGTCTCGACGGCAGCATAGAGGGAAAGGAGGACTGGAAGGGAAAATATACGATAGTCTGGAAAAGAGGCTCAAAATCTTCACTAGCCCGTGGAATAGTCTCTATTTTCAGCGAAAAAATGTCTGAAAGCACATTGAAAATCACGAAAACCGACAGCATAAACCTTTCTTTAAGCTCCGCATCCGCATCTTCTTCCGTCACAAGAAAATATGCGGTCTCCTACAGCCATGCGACAGAAACTCAGGTCACAAAATACATCTCAATCAACACGGAGCTTCTTTTGGGCTATTACGCAAACTGGAGAAAAAGTGCCTGGCTTTCCATGAACGCAAGCCTTGGAGGAACTATAAAATTCTAGCTTGGACTAAAAAGCAGGAATTATGCTATAATCCTTTTCGAAATCAACATGGACTTCAAGACTTTTAAAGCCGGAAAAGATGATGACGGGCGCAGGCTTGACAAAGTGCTCCGCCGTTTTCTTTCCGGGGAAAATCTTTCATCCTTATATAAATCTCTGAGAAAAGGCCTCATAAAGGTAAACGGCAAAAAATGCCCCGGGGAATTTCGTCTGAGCGAGGGCGATGAGATAAAAGTTGCGGACTTTCTTCTTCCACCTCAGGTACTGGCGAACGAAAAAAATGAAAGTTATAGCCCAAGAGAGTCTTCAGAAAAAGAAAGCAAATTCATTGAAAGCATCACAATTTTAAAAAATGAAGCCCTTTTGATTTTAAATAAGCCCTACGATATCCCGGTTCAGCCCTCATCAAGCTCAAAAGGCGCTTCACTGGCCGAAATCATT
>DGTW01000274.1 GCA_002393835.1 Treponema sp. UBA4326 | reverse complement strand
CTTTTGAACATCAAAAAACTGGGTAGGAGACGAAATAATATGCAGTGGTTTAAAGTACCGTCAAAAATCTTCTTTGAGCGTGACTCAATCGAATATATCCATCAGATGAAGGGCGTTCACAAAGTCATCATCGTAACAGACCGTTCTATGGTTGAGCTTGGCTTCGTTGACAAAATCACTGATCAGTTGAAGCTCCGCCGCGATCCTGTTCAGTACCAGCTCTTCTGTGATGTCGAGCCGGATCCATCAATCCAGACTGTCCGCGAAGGTGTCGAGCTTATGCGCACATTTGCCCCGGACACAATCATCGCTCTCGGTGGCGGTTCTTCAATGGACTGTGCTAAGGGAATGTGGCTCTTCTACGAGTACCCGGAAGTTGACTTCAACGACCTCAAACAGAAGTTCATGGATATCCGTAAGCGTGCTTTCCGCTACCCTGACCTTGGCAAAAAAGCTCAGCTCGTTTGTATCCCGACAACATCAGGAACCGGTTCAGAGGTTACTCCATTCGCTGTTATCACAGACAAAACTGAGCACAAGAAATATCCTCTCGCTGACTACTCTCTTACACCGACAATCGCTATCGTTGACCCGACATTCACTTACGGTTTGCCGAAGAAGATCGTCGCCGACACAGGTATGGACGTTCTTACACACGCAACTGAGGCTTATGTCTCAACAATGGCTAACGACTACACAGACGGTCTCTGTATTCAGGCTATCAAGATGGTATTCAAGTACCTTGAGAGGAGCTACAACAATGGTGCGGCTGACACTGAGGCAAAAGAGAAGATGCACAACGCTTCTTGTCTCGCCGGTATGGCTTTCGCAAATGCCTTCCTTGGTATGAACCACTCAATGGCTCACAAGATTGGTGGTGAGTTCCACGTTCCACACGGACGAGCAAACGCAATCCTCCTGCCTTTCACAATCCGCTACAACGGAACTCAGCCGGATAAGCTCTCAACTTGGCCTAAGTACAACTACTACAAGGCAGCTGAGCGCTACTGCGAACTTGCCCGAATGCTAGGTCTCCCGGCAAAAACAATTGAAGAGGGCGTTGAGTCTTACGCAAAGGCTTGTGGCGAGCTTGGTATGCGTCTTGGCATCGTCATGAACTTCAAGGGACAGGGCCTGGATGAGAAAGAGTATCTTGCAAATGTGGAGAAACTCGCTTACCTCGCTTACGAGGATCAGTGTTCACCTGTTAACCCGCGTGTACCGCTCGTTGAGGACATGAAGAAGATTCTTACGGACGCTTACTACACTGAAGAATTTGTCGAAAAGAACTAAAGAGTAATGTAAAACAAACTCCGATTAGGGAAACTCCGTCGCTCGTGAGGGTGGCGGAGTTTTTTGTTTTGAAATGTTGTTTGTAAGATGACGGTTTACTATATTTGTGTTATACTGAGGGTAGGAGGAAACACAATGCTTGTAATCGGATATTCAGACTTTTCTGCAGATATGAATAAGTATCTTGAGACTGCGGCTGTTTCAGGGTTGAAAATCCTCCCTCGAAAAAAAGAAAAAAAACTTTCAGCTCGTCAGCGAAAATTTGCCCAAGCGATAGAGCGTGCTTCTGGAATTATTCCTTTGAATGTGGATTTAGACAGCGCAAAGACTGAGGCAATATTAAAAGTATGAAAATTTTGATTGATACTAATATTTGTCTTGATATTCTTCAAAAGCGTCCTGAGTTTTATGAAAATTCAAAGAAAGCTCTCTTGCATGCTTCCGAAAAGAATTACAAATTGTATGTAACAAGCGCTACTGTTATGGATATTATGTACATAACACGAAAATCCTTTGAAGATTCAGATGAACAAAAATCGGTTGTAAAGGACTTTGTAAATTCGCCCGTAAAAGCGGTTTCGCCTGAAGAATTCCTTCGAGAATATTAGGGAGAATTTCGGTGTGTCCTGAATTTCAGGAAAGATTTTCATATACGAAAAATCTCTCTGTGAACTCCGTGCACTCTGTGAGGAATTTATATTCCGTGTCTTTCAACTCCGTTGCCTGAAAGGGTGGCGGAGTTTTTTTCTCCTTTATCATTTTCTGCAAAAAGACTATACTTTCCTTCACGAGAAAACTCATGACAACCAGTGAACTTTTTGGGTGCGAGAAGGTCAGCCGCCTGCTTTTGAGACTTGCCCCTCCAGTGATGTTTGCCCAGCTGATTCAGGCCCTTTACAATATCGTCGACAGTTTTTTTATCGGCCGGAATGGACTTACGGGGCTTACGGCTCTTTCGATTATTTATCCCTTTCAGCTTCTGATGATTGCCCTTGCCGTGGGAACTGGTGTCGGAATCAACACGGCCATGGCGATGAAAATGGGGCGGGGTCGAAAAGAAGAAAGCGAAAAGTTTGCCCAAATCGCCCTTCCTCTTGCCTTTATTCTCTGGCTTTTGTGCGCGATTCTGGGATTTTTATTCATGCCCTCTTATGCCAGACTCTTCACTGATTCGATCGGGGTAATTTCTGAAGTCATAACATATGGAAGAATCTGCTGCCTTTTTAGTTTCGGCCTTTTTTTTGAAAGCGTCTGGACAAAAGTCATTCAGACTTACGGAAACATGCGGCTTCCTATGCTTGCCCAGATTGTCGGAGCCATTGTAAACATAGTCCTGGACCCTTTTTTGATTTTCGGGCTCTGCGGCCTTCCCCGTCTTGGAATCGAGGGGGCGGCAATCGCGACGGTGGCAGGTCAGATTGCGGCGGCTCTCCTTGTCATGCCAAAGGGCTTTCGTCCACCTCTCCCCCTCAAATTTTTAGCTCCCTATGCTTTTCTTGTCTTTAAGCTTGGACTTCCCAATATGCTCATGCAGGCAGCCTATACTTTCTATATTTTCGGCCTTAACCTGATTCTTGAAGGATTTTCTAATGCGGCTGTTACGGCACTGGGCCTTTACTACAAGTGGCAGACTTTCTTTTTCATTCCCCTCGGAGCCATGCAGACTTGTGTCGTCCCGATTTTGAGCTTCAATTTCGGGGCAGAGAATTTTGACCGCTGCAAAAGAATCGTCCGGGACTCAATCATCTTCGGCCTTTCCCTCATGGCTGTGGAAACCCTCTGCTTCGAGCTTATTCCAGGTCCTATGTTCCGTTTTTTTACAAGCGATGAAGAAGTCATAAAAATCGGCAGCTGGGGCTTTCACTTTATCGGAATCAGTTTTCTTCCCATGGTGACTTCCCTGATGTTCCCTGTCGTTTTTCAATCCCTTTCCCTTCCAGTCCGAAGCTCCCTTCTGACAATTATCAGGACGGTTGTTCTCTTTGTTCCCCTGGGCTGGATTTTTTCAAGGTTCGGCCTTGATTTCTTCTGGCTCACATTCCCTATTACGGAAAGCCTGACTACTCTGGCCGGATTTTTGATGTACCGGGGTATTTTTGATAAGAAAGGGTGAAGGGGCTTTTGTGGGTTTATAAAAAATTGCAGGCCGTTTTTCCGTTTTCAACTTTCCATTTTCCGTTTATACTATCCCCATGACACCAAGACAATTCCAGATTTTTTCCGCTTTCAGAGATGATTTCCGCACTTACTGCGACAGCCTTAACCAAAAATACGGCGCCCTTCTTAGTCCTTTGCAAATCGCAGCCCGCTTAAAGAATACGCCCGAATATCCACTTGAGACTCCGGTTGTTTACAACACCGCCCTTGACGAGCTTACTGAGCAGAGTGAAATCCGCCTGATTGTGATTGGCGACAATCCCGGGAAAGATGAGCAGCGTTCTTCAAACAGAAAGTATCTAGTCGGTCAGAGCGGGAAGATTGCCTCAGGCTTTTTTGCGAAAAACCCGGAATTTCAGACCGATTTCCGCAAAAACGCAATTATATTGAATAAAACTCCGATTCATACGGCAAAAACAAACCATTTAAAATTGATTGCCAAAAACGGTGGAAAAGAGCTTAGAAGCCTTATCATCGACAGTCAGATTTATATGGCAGAAAAAACGGCTCTTCTTCACAAGGAGCTATGCAGGGCAAGCGGGGATGACGGAATAAAGCCTGAAATTTGGCTCGTCGGGTACGCTGAATTAAAGGAAAAAGGACTTTTTAC